>CAMAVT010000073.1 GCA_945861775.1 Bifidobacterium breve | reverse complement strand
CCTCGGCCGCGCTTGGCGACTTGGGGTCACCGACCATGCAATAGGTGCCGCAGGAATCACCGTCCTAGACGATCTCACCGGCAAGCCCGATGCATTCAACCGTACGCTCGAGATGACCGTTGTCGCCGTAGCCGACGAAATCGCTGCTGCAAGTGAATTGGTCCGGCCGAAAGATTCACTCACACCATTTGCCCTCATTCGCGGACTGGAGCACTTGGTGACCAAGGAGCACGGGCCCGGCGCTCAGGCAATCGTTCGACCCACGGAGGAAGACCTATTTTCCCTTGGTACTGCTGAGTCAATTGCACTCGGCAAGCAGCAAGCCGTTGCCGATCGACGAACAGTGAGGAACTTTCAGGAGCAACAGGTCCCAGACTTAATCATTGAAAAAGCAATCGAGGCTGCAATTACTGCACCTGCACCTCATCACAGCACCCCCTGGAGATTCCTCGTTCTCCACTCAGGTGAGGAGCTGCAGCACAGTAGGCGGATCGCACTGCTTGACGTAATGGCGCAAACTTGGCAGCGAGACTTGCATGCAGAAGGTAAAACAGAGGATGAAATAGCCAAACGCATTGCACGTGGAGACATTTTGCGCACAGCACCCTGTGTCGTTGTTGCCTTCATGGACCTTGCGGCAGGTGCACACACCTACCCTGAAGTGGGAGGGCGCAATAACAATGAACGAGACATGTTCTTGGTTGCGGGAGGCGCAGCCGTTGAAAACTTTTTGATCAGTCTCAGCGTCCAGGGCTATGGTTCGGCTTGGATTTCTTCAACGCTTTTTTGTCCAGAGACTGTGCGAACCCAACTCGCACTCCCAGGATCATTTATATCTTTGGGTGCGATCGCAATCGGTGTCCCGGCAACAATTCCGGGTCAGCGCCCAAGTAGAAGCGCGACGGACTTCCGGATCAACTAGTGGCTCATTGATCCGCTGAAAATCGGATGGCTAGATCGTTGAGTTGCGCGTTAGCCCACACCCGGGCTCCATTACGCAGTTCGTTACCGGCGCCAATTGTTGCAAAGTCGCCGACCACACTGTCGCGGATCACGCACGAGTCCCCGATTACTGCGCCTTGACCAATAATGCTGTTAGAAATAGTGACGTCGGCGCCGATGACCACCGAGTCAAAAATCACGCTCGCATCGATGTCCGAATTTGCTCCAACAATTGATCCTGCACCAATCGTGGCGCCACCGTGAATGTGGGCTGAGTCAGAAACTGCTGCACCAGCAAGAATCAGTGACTCCCCCGGAGTAGTTACAGCCGGTGATGGCGCGTTCCCCAACACAAGATCAACTGATCCTGCAACAAAATCCATAGGCTGACCAAGGTCGAGCCAGTAACCGGGATCAACAACGCCCATGACAAGTCGATCAGATGCTAAGAGGGCCGGAAAAATCTCCCGCTCAACAGAAACTGCTCTACCCGGCGGGATTGATTCAATTACCGATCGAGTGAATACATAGCAGCCCGCATTAATTTGATCGGTGACGATTTCTTCAGGGGTTTGTGGTTTTTCGAGAAACTGCAGAACACGGCCATCACTTGATGTTGGCACAAGTCCATAAGCTCGCGGATCCGCTACGCGGGTTAAATACAGAGTTACATCTGCTGCACTCTCTTGGTGGGTGGAAATGAGGGCATCGATATCAAGGCCGGTGAGTACATCTCCGTTGAAAATCACAACGGGGTCTTCCGGACCGCCTTGCAGGAAACTCGATGCAAAACGAATCGCTCCGCCGGTACCCAGCGGAACCTCTTCTGTGGCAATAACAACGTCAATGCCCAAGTCAGCATCAGCGATGAAACTGGCGAAGACTTCGGCACGGTAACTGGTTGCCAACACAATCCGAGTTATCCCTGAATCTCGTGCGCGCAGAATCTGATGAACGGTAAATGGAACACCCGCTACCGGGAGCATCGGTTTTGGAGTGTTGATTGTCAAAGGACGCAGTCGAGTTCCCTGACCGCCGACGAGGAGGATTGCTTCGCGCATAGGGGCAGCCTGCCATAGCGCGAGCGTGCATCATGCGCATACACGTACGCTCAGCCCGGTGGACTCACAAAATTTCAAAGATGTCTGGCAATTACTCAATAGTTTCCCCGATCCGCAGCGTCCGTTCATCACAACAAATTTCATTGACACAGGGCGCATAGAACTCTCTGTAACCACTTTTCTTAACGGTGCGGCTAAGTCCGCTAACGCCTTGCGTGACGTGATTGATGTTGAGTCGGGTACAGCGGTGCAAGTCGATCTGGGGTGGTCCTGGCAGCAGGCGGTGTGGCAAGCCGGCGCACTGATCTCCGGAAATGATCTGGTGACACAGAATCCTGAGGTGAGGATCGTGCCCGCCGGGCAGTCTGAAGCAACCGGATCGGGTGACGTATTTGGCATTTCAATAGATGGCTGGGGTAGGCCACAGGGTTACGAGGGTGAAATTACCGCTGAAGTTTTAGGGCAACCCGATGGCTGGATGTACCCAGAATTTTTTGCACAGCAGCGAGAACTAATTGAATCGGCGCGCCATTGGGGCCTTGAGCGGGGGGTCAGCCCAGGTGCGCGGTTGGGGATCGATACTCGGCACACGGAACCAGATATCTTCATTCCGTTCTTGCTGCCATTAGTTTTTGCTGGGTCCATAGTCATTAGCGACAATCTTGACCAACGCCTTGTTGAGCAGGAACAGATAACGTGCGTACTCGGCTAGCGAATTAAGTAACGGTTACCGCAATGAGAGGACTCACACCAGCGGCTTGGCGATCATCGACTACAACAAGTCGAAAAAGGTAGTTCGAACCAGCAGGTGTTGCCTTCTTCACGGTGAATGAGATCTTGCCACCGGCCTTGGTCTTAGTTGTGCCAACAGTTCGCCACTCGCCAGTTTCAGGGTCACCATTCACTAGCACTTGGCGCCATACCGTGAGTCCTTTTTTACCCGGACGCATCTTGGCCGAAATGGTGAAGGACTTCCCCTCTTTCTTGGTCACGGCTGCCGGACTTAACAGGGAAACGGTTCGTTGTTTGACACTCGGCACCACACCAATGGCGAGTTCAGCGCTCGTGCCAACAATTATTGCCTTCTTGGCCGTGACTACCCGGTACACAAGGGTTGTTGCAGGCGGCCATGGATCCTTGATCGTGAACGAGACCTTGCCCTTGGCCTTCGTCTTCTTTTTCGCAATAGTTGTCCACTCTTCACCGATGCGTTGTTGTAACCACACCCGTAATCCCTTTTGGGCCGGATCAACTTTGGCTTTGATGTCAAAAGGTTTACCAGCCGGCTGATCAACTTTTGCCTCGGTGAGAAGTTCAACCGACCGTTCGCTAACAGGGACCTCGACAACAGGGGCACCCGGCGCAACCGGCTGGGCAACGGGAACGCCCGCGTTACCGTCAATCGCTGTGACGTAGTTTGACTTGAGACCGAACAGGCTGCGCATTTCATTTCCTGTTCTCGTTACGGAACTACCGTCAGCCAATGTTGCTGCCAGCCTTTTAACGGCACCGGCAGTCGTGCGCTCGGTAACCGCAAGTTGCCACACCCCGGGAACACCGAATGCTTGCGCAGCTTGGGCTTGGGTGATCACCTTGGTCCACGAAGCATCAGGATTGGACGGATCCAGTGAATATGGGTCCGGTACTGAGATCAAGTAAGGGAATGTCTCCCCACCCCATGCTTCGGCGACCGACTGTGACGCACCGCCATTTGACGAGGAATAAAAAGCCTTAATTGCTTTCCCATCTTTGAGAATCGCAAGTCCAGTGGTGGGTGATGCATGGGTTGCGTTTACCGCTGCAAGCCACCGGCCACCTTGTGCACTCGCTTGCTTGGTCCAGCCGGTAAAAGCTTGATCCGAGAAAGGCCCGAAACCGTCATCGAGGTGACAGTTACAACTTTTGCGAAGGCCCGCGTCGATCTTGGAAAGTGCGTAGGTGCGGGCCGCGAGCACCTGTGACTGAAGTGCTGCATCAGGCCAAGAATTGGATACCTCAGAAACGCCATAAAGATATTCGTCATGGAGCCTTAATCTGTTGACGGCATTGAGCTGCGGTTTGCCACCCACCGTGATTGGTGTTACCTCGACGTAGCCGTAACGGAATCGACTCCCCGGCTGTGATAACGGGCGGGCCTGGTTAGTCACATGAACAATGGTGGCGCCCAGCGGCCGAGCGGTAGCCGAAGGACCTTGGCCAATTTCACTTGAGACGCCTCCGGTGATTCGAACAACTTTGACCTGCCCGCCGGAACGTTGGAATTGGAAGATATCTGCTGGGCTCCCGGTAGTGATGACACCGCCAACGGAGACTTCAAGTGCACCGCCGGTTGCATCCAGGGCTTCACTTTGCATGTCAACCCGTGATTTTTGGTACTCAATATTGACCGAGATCTCCATGTCGTCCTGCACTGGCACAACTTGCGTTCCCGGGTAGTAATAGGTGACTATCGAGGTCACGTCCATCCCCGCATTGGCCATTGCTCGCGCTCCCCATTGGGATAATCCGACTCCGTGCCCGTATCCCGAACCGGTCAGGGTGAAACTCGCTGGTGGAGCGCATGGATCCGGTGGTGAATCAGTCGTTGCCAATACCCGCGCTTGACCCACCCAGGGATAGAGAACCTCGCCGTTGCCCGTTGAATTCATTGTCACCGTGTAGGTGCCGGGTGGCACCGGTTGACCGGCATCATTTTTCTTGTCCCAATCAATACTGAGTGCTCCAAGTTCACCTTGTCCACCGCTCATGCTGCGAACGACTTCCCCGCATTGGGAACGAACAGATAAATTCCATTGCAATGGCGTGTTTGTGACCGCGGCAATGCGTACAGGTTGGGCCTCACCCCATTTGGCCGGTGCGGCTGCTGGATTGATCATGCTGGCACCCATTTTTGCTCCAGCGGCGGCGCGGATTGCCGGTAATTGCGATTCCAAGTACTTACCCGGGCAAGAAGTTGATCCGATGTCACCGTGGCCACCAACGACTAGTGCGGTTGCGGTTACCCCAGGTTTGTAATTTGACGTTCCGGCGTCAGAATCAGAAACAAGTGTTGTTTGTCCGTTGGGATCCCGGTGATTCATCGATAACTTCCAGGCAAGCAGTGAAGAAACCGAGTCAACCATTGCAAGCATTTCAGGGTCATTAGGTTTAAATTTTTGGAAGTTTCCCAGAGCCGAGATCGCAAAAGTTTCGTCATTGAAACCAGCCGTGTGACCGCCAACAACTGCCTTGTCTACTCCCCCTCCACGCCCTTCATAGAGTCGACCAAAGCGATCAACGATAAAGTTGTAAGCCATGTCGGAGTACTTCAAGCCCTTAGTGAAATACGTATAAAGATTCCGCATTTGCGCGGGTGCTTCTTCTGGCGTGTAGTTGCTTTGACTCGCGGTGTGATGAATGAACGCGGCCTTGATTGTGGGTGCAATTTTCGGTCCACTTCGACTCAAGCTTTCGTCAGCACCCCACTGCGATCTCGAGATGATCGCTGGCATTGGCGCACTAACCGTGCTTGCCGCCACCGTGCTAATTGGTCCCGAATTGTTTGAATCTAAATCGGGTTCAGGAATTGCCGCATCAGTTTTAATCGTTGGCGAATCAAGTAAGACCATTGCCGGGGCGGTGATCTCAACCCCGTCGGGTGTATCAATGCGCACCTCCACCCCGGTTGCCGAGTTGGTCAGTAGCGGCTGCGTGCCGTAGAGGATGTTTTCCGCCTCGGCACCATCGGGTTGATCCATCGAGATCTCAAGTGGTGTCCAAGAACTCCAGCCAGAATCTTCCTGCACTCGAACGAGAACACGGGTACCCGCAGCGAATGGCTCGACCGAGGTAACTCCCACCAAAGTGAATGGTTTCGTGTCCGTGTTGCGCGTTGCCACAACCGGCTCCAGGTTGGTGAATTGATCAACCTGATGTGCACTGGCCGAATGCTCCGCATGTGAATCCGCGACCGGCGCCAATGGGAGAAAATCCACCGAGTGCTCGTCAGTGGTCTCGGCTGCGAACGAGGCTTGTAGGGCTGACTGGGATTCCGTGACAATCGCTGGGTCCACCCCAAAAAGGTCTATATGCTGCTCAATGAGTGGTGGTGGCGATTGGGTTGCACCCGGTTTAGACGGTGAACCGGATGGGAGTGAACCAAAAACGGGCAGAATCAGGCTGGCGGCGAGCACCGAAATAACGGTTAGGACGCCCAAGAAACGAGCGGTGTCAGGCCGTGAATTCAACAACTGCCCACACCTTTCTCATCGTGATCAAACGTCCCATCTGTCACACGGGCCCCAAGAATTACGTCTCAGTAGTGTCACACACACCCACTGCCTGCGCCAAACTCCGCCCCACCCGACTTGCCCACATAATGCTGAGGCGCCTCCCACGAAGGGGGAACCAAGTAGGTGTTTGGGTGCGTCCTAGCCACTGATAGCAGGCTTCCCGCTTACTATTGAGGGTGGTTCGGCTACGTAAATAAGCAGAACCACCACAAATGCTTCCCAGGATTAAGGATCCCCTTGAGTAACCGACGTTGGCCAAAGGTTGTTTTAGCAGTCGCAGCAGGTGCGATTTTGGCTGTGACAGCGGTTGGGGCAGGTGTTACCGCGGTCCTTGGGCAACTTGAAGGCAATATCACAGCCCTTGACGTCTCTGATGAAACCGGAACCACCGTTACTGGTAGTGAATCAGTCGTCGTTGACGAAGTAACCGGGGAGACCGCGCCCTTTAACGTTTTGCTGATGGGTAGCGACTCCCGCGCTGGCAAGGACAATAAAGGTTACGGAAGCACAGCAAAATTTGGATCAACGGAACGCTCAGACACCACAATCCTGTTGCACGTCAGTGCCGACCGTAGCCAAGCGGTTGCGGTGAGTATCCCCCGCGACACCCTCATTGACCTACCAACCTGCAAAAACTCAAATGGCGACAGCGTTAATGGGGGCACCGGTAAATTCAACGAGGCCATGTCCCGTGGTGGCCCCGGTTGCACTCTCAAAGCCGTTGAAAATATGACCGGAATGAAGATTGACAATTTTATGGTGGTCGACTTCGGTGGCTTTAAAGCAATCACCGAGGCAGTCGGCGGAGTCGAAATCTGTCTCAGCGAGGCGGTCAACGATCCACTCAGTGGTCTCAAGCTCAGCGCTGGAAAGCACACGATTTCTGGTGAAGAAGCACTTGCCTTCGTTCGTGCCCGTAAAACATTGGGCGACGGTTCGGACACCTCTCGAATTAGACGCCAGCAGGCTTTTCTTTCCTCCATGGCCAAGAAGGTGCTCTCCAGCGGAACGCTACTCAATCCTGCCGCACTACTCGGGGTTCTTAACGCCGCAACCGAGTCACTCACCGCAGACCCACAATTGGCCAATATCGATAATCTTCGCGAGTTGGCGGTAAGCATGAAGGACCTGAGTCCTTCCAACATCACGTTCACCACACTGCCTTGGTATCCCGCCGGTGACGGCGCAAATGTCTTAATGAACAAGAAAAAAGCTAAAGCACTTCTCAATGCGATCAAAAATGACACTGCGTGGCCACCCAAGGCTGCCAATGATCAACCACTTCTGCGCACGGTCCCTGAAAACATTCGCGTTGAAATAATCAATGGCACGGGAGTAAAGGGTGCTGGCAAAAGCGCCAAGAAAGCATTACGCGAACAAGGTTTCATCGTGGTCAATGTCAAAAATGGTATTCCAGCCGCTGCCACAACGCTTATCTATGACCCCGAGTGGGACAACTCCGCTAAAACATTGGCGTACTCCGCGAGTGCAACGGTGCTAGAACCGGTAGCAGGATCAGGATCAACACTCCAACTTGTAATCGGTCCGGATTTCACCGGAACTAAAGCTGTTCAAATCAGCGAGGCACTCAAAGACAAGACGGCAAATATCAACACCGCCGATGAAAGTTACTGCGCCAGTTAATTAGATAACGGGTGGTCGACCGGCTTTGGTCATTGCCCATACGGTTTTCCACTTCATTGCTTTACGTCCACTGGGCCGCACGGACATGCCTTCACGCATTCCCGCTAGCCAGGCTTTGCGAGCTGAGGAGTCACGGACCCGCAGCATGGTTAATCCGGCCCAACTACCAACATAAAGCGGCTCCAACACTACGGGGAGATTGCGACGTGCAAGCCACACCCGGTTTCGTGCATTCATTCGATAAAACTCTTCATGACGTAATGGATTAATCACCGGGTGATACACATCAATGTCGCCGGCATACCAAGGGATGAAACCGGAATCCCACACTCGCCACACCAGGTCAATTCCTTCGTGAGCGTAAAAGAACTCTTCCGGCCAGCCACCGCATATGTTGAATACGGAGCGTCGAATTACCGTTGCCCCTTCCCACAGCGAGGTTGCCGGCCCGGATGTGCTCGGGTCTCCTACCCGCAGCCGAGGAACCCAACGGCCAGGGGCAACAACACCTGTTGGATCAACCACCCGTGGCTGGATTAGTCCAATTTCGGGCCGGGCTGCCAACAAGGCCGCCATTCGCTCCAAGAAATGTGAGTCGGGCAGCTCAGCGTCGTCGTCGAGGAAAAATAGGGTGTCGCCACTGACCAGTTCCACTCCTGCATTGCGTCCTGCTGGAATACCAACATTTTCGGCAAGCGCTAACGCCTTCACTCCGACAGGTAAATCAGCGGGTTCCCAGCCATTGCCCACAACGACGATGTCGGTATCAACATTGATTTGTCGAATAACTGATTCAATTGCCTTGCGCAACTCCACGGGGCGTTTTCCCATGGTCAAAATCACGACACCGAATTGCGAGGCGCTGGTTGATGCTGCCATCACTTCAACTTGCTGGACGTCATGATCGCCATGAAGTGCCCAATAATTGTGAATACCCCGAGAATCGCGAGCCCAGCGACCAGGATCCGAGTTACCTGTAAATCTCCAGTGAACAGATCACCGACGGCAGCGATGAAAGCCAAGATCGTGAGTTCAACCGAATGATAAGCACGGTGAAATGGCACAAAACGAGCAATGGATCGAATCTTGCGTAACCCGGAAACGTTTGGAACCCCAACGGATTCTTTGTCCTCCAACTTAGGCATATTGTTATAGGCGCGCGAGACGTGGACCATGTCGTTGAGCGCTTTATTGAACATAATGATTAAAGCGAGTAATGCTCCGACCAATGGCCACGGTGAATCCAGCCAACCCGAATCGGGGAAGCCGGCGGCGCGTAAACCGAGTGCGAGGGGAATGCACGCTTCAGCAACATAGTGGCCAACGCGATCCAAGAAAACTCCCTTGGGTGAAGAGGTTCCCCGCCACCGCGCAATTTCACCGTCTGAGCAATCCCACAGCATTTGCATTTGCCCCAGTAGCAAAGCCAAGGTGGCTCCGGGCATTCCAGGAATAAGCAATGCGACACCGGCAAGTGCACCGGTTGCGATCATTAAATAGGTGACACCATTTGCGGTAATTGACGTACGCAATAAAAGACTCGTTAAATACGGTGAGATATCACGAAGGTAAACGTCAGCAACCCAATGCTCGGAATTCTTGCGGTCACGAACAGATGGTGGCTGGCAGACTTCCCTGATCTGCTCAATGCTCGGGTGCGTTTGTTTCTCTGGTTTCACAGGACTATCACTTTCCTCGCGGACAGATACTGGGCCGAAGCAATAATTACGCACCACATGAACAACCACGCTACTCCGACGTTCAGCGCGTCGTAGAAAGCAGTGATTCCCACCACGGACGCAATGACCACAATGATTGTTCGCCCTTCACGGCCCAGCGCTCCCCACGTGATCCAACGAGGTGCTTTGGACCCCGCTAACGCACGGTAGAGATTGTCGTAATGGTGAAATGCGACGATGAACAGGTAGCCAAACGCCAAAGTGATCCACTGCGGGAACCAGGTCGCCGCGATCACGGCCACAACACCCATTTCAATGAGGCGGTTGATCATGGGATTTGCCCAGTTCCAACGTGAGGCTGGCGGGCGGCGAAATACTGCAGGAAGTGAATCAAGAATCGGGCCGTTATCACGTTGCGCGGTAATGAGTTCAACGCCAACGGGAATCTTTTCCCACCTTCGAGTTCGCACTACCCGGCCAATGATCGTGTACATCCAAGCAAAAGAAGTGAGAACAAGTAGTGTTAAGAGTGCGGCCAATGGTGTGAAAACGGCGGCCACGACGCTGATAACAAGCCAGCGCTCACCAATGGGCATGTGAATTACTTTCTTAAACCAACGCAAACTTGATCGGCTATTCACCCGCACCGAGAAGGTGGCGTAATCCTTGCCCCAGGGGTCGTTTGGATCAAGAATGGAAACCCGGGGTAGCGTCGCTTCCCGCATTTTTTGAATTGCCGCAAAGTTGTAATCCCCCATATGTCGAGCTGTTTGCACGATCATGAGAAGCAGAGCGATTCCCCAGGCAAATTGAGATTGGACACCTGTCACTACTGCACCGGCGGCTAATCCCGCGTAGGCGGCGTACTCCTTCACCCGATCAGTTGATGCATCAAGCCAGGCACCAATCACCGAGAAACGGTGGGTTGCGCGAGCCACTTCCCCGTCGACACAGTCCAGTATCAGTGACAGTTGGAGCAGCAGTGCACCGAGGATCAAGGCCCAGCGGGCACCCTGTGCAAAACTTAATGCGGCAGCAATTCCGACAATGAATGAAATCACCGTGACAAAATTGGGTGACATGCGGAGTTTGATCGCTAGGACACTTATTGGCTTGGAAATTTTGCGCACAATGAAGGTTGAATAAAAACCATCATCGACTCGATTGGCTTGAAGTGCACGAATGCGTGAATCAGACATTACTTGTATTTGCGCGTGGGCGGAAGCAAGATCCGCGGCTGATCTGAACCAGGGTGCATCAATCAATTCCACCGCGCGCACATTTATTTGAGCTCGGGTCAACGCCGCCAAGATTAACTCGGTGA
>CAMAVT010000072.1 GCA_945861775.1 Bifidobacterium breve | reverse complement strand
AAGGCGCACGGGGGGTCCAAAGCGTCGACGCATCAATTCACGTTCCAGGGCCAGTAGCAGATTCTCTGCGTCATCTTCTTCGACTTCAACGTCTTCATTACGGGTGACGCGGAAGGCATGATGCTCTCGGATCACCATTCCAGGGAATAGGTCACTCAAATGCGCGGCAATGATGTCTTCAAGTGGCACGTAGCGCGCAGGACCCACCTCAATGAAACGTGGAAGTAATGGTGGAACCTTGACACGAGCGAAAAGTTGATTCCCCGTTGTTGGATTTTGAACCACGACGGCAAGATTGAGTGAGAGCCCACTGATATAGGGAAAAGGATGCGAAGGGTCAACCGCAAGTGGAGTCAAAATTGGAAAAAGCTGTGCGTCGAAGAAAAGATCCATTTCATTTTTTTCAATGGTTGTGAGCTGATCCCAACGCAGAATGTGAATGCCCGCTTGGGTCAGTTCAGGTTCAACGGTGTTCACGAAGTAGTCCGCCTGCTGCCGCTGCAATGCGAATGCACGTTCCCAGATATTTTCGAGAACTTCCTTGGGGGTGTATCCGCTGGCTGCTCGCACAGCAATGCCGGTAGCTATGCGACGTTTGAGACCAGCCACCCGGACCATAAAGAACTCGTCCAGGTTGCTGGCAAAAATTGCAAGAAACTTGGTGCGCTCAAGTAGCGGCAGTCCGGTGTCCTCGGCCAGGTCAAGGACCCGCTTGTTAAAGGCAAGCCAGGAGAGTTCTCGATCCAGGAATCGATTCGCCGGTAGGTCGCTGGCGAAACCATCTTTGAGGATGATTGCCGCAAATTCACCCGTAGGGGGACCGTCAGCCGAATAGTCTGAGATGCTCATGCGCGTATCGTGCCATGTGAAGGTACCGCAAGGTGAACCGAAGGCGATCAAGGAGCCAAGTGCTATTGAATTTCGGACTTCGCTAGTGAACGGCCCGCCGGTACATCACGTCGGTATCCCAATGTACGAACTTCATGCTTTCATAAAGGGTAATAGCCCGTTCGTTGGAAGAATCGACATAGAGCATTGCCTGCCGAAGTCCCAGGCTGCGCAAATACGTCAATCCCAAGGCGCTCAAGGCCCGACCTAACCCTGGCACCCGGTTTACCGGATCAACGGCCAGGACGTAGACCTCACCAATTGCCTCGTGGCTGTGATCTGAGCCGTGTCCGCCAGATCCATGAACTTTGGTCCAGTGAAATCCGATGATCGCATCGGTGTGCGAATCAACAGCGATAAAGAATCCGTCAGCGTTAAACCAGGACTCCTTGAGCCGGGTCAAAATATCGGCTTTTGTCCAGTTGCCTTGATCAGGTAGATCGGCGAAGGCGCGTGCATTGACCGCCAATATTCCGTCAATATCGGTCGCGGGATCAAACGCCCGGATCGATACTCCAGCTGGAATCTGTGCCGGTGGAAGTGGCGCGAAAAGCGAGCGTCGCATTTGCCACAGAGAGCGACTCAGTACAAAACCAAGGGAGTCGGCGAGAGATTGCACACCACTTGTGAGTCCGTGCGCCCACAGGCGCAGTCGCCCGTCGGGTGAAAGTTTCAATGCTTGCTCTACTAACGCGTGACCCACCCCACTGTTTCGTGATTCTGGAGCAACAACCAATTCAGCGCTTGCACCTTCAACGAGGTCGGTGACGTCCATGTGCGCGTAACCAACAATGTGTGAATGACCGTTCCCGTGGACTCCGTGATCGTCGGAAAACGCAATTATGTGCAGGCCGCTTTCACCGGAGCGAAGGTGCAACCACGCGTGCTCACTTAACGGACGTACACCATCAAATTCCGTTGCATTGTCGAGAAGTTGAGTTATGTCATCGACTTGCGTCGGATCAAGATGGTCGACAACGACCGTTGATATAACCGACGGCTGATGAGACATGATGCGTTACGACTGCAGTTGATCGATACGCCCGTTAGCAGATTCGGGGGTTTCGAGTACAAATCGGTAACCAACATTTCGTACAGTGCCGATAAGGGCTTCGTTCTCTAAACCAAGTTTCGCGCGAAGACGTCGGACATGCACGTCAACGGTACGGGTTCCACCGAAGTAGTCGTAACCCCAAACTTCTTGTAGTAAAACGGCGCGGGTGAAAACTCGACCAGGGTGCTGAGCGAGGTGCTTCAACAACTCAAATTCTTTAAAGGTTAAGTCAAGCGGACGACCATTGAGCCGAACGCTGTAGCTGACCTCATCAATGTGTAGGGCTCCGAGATTAATTTCCTCGGGGCTGCGATTCGCATCAATTCCCAAACTTATGTTGTAGCGAGCAACAGCAACCCGCAGTCGTGCTTCAAGTTCAGCAGGAGAAGTCGTATTCAACATGAAGTCGTCAATTCCCCAGTCACCTTGGACGGCAGTGAGGTTAGCCTCAGTGGTGATCAGCAGGATGGGTGCGCCAGCGCCGGTGTCACTCAGCAATCGGGTAAAACTTCGAACAGCTGCTAGATCTATTCGTCCGTCAACGAGGACGACATCGGAATTATCGACCGCCAATAAAGAAGATGGTTCAGCGCCCAAAACGCGAACACTGTGATTGAGGAGTGCCAACGCTGGAAGGACTTCAGCGGAAGAGTGCATGGCACGGGTCAAGAGCACTACTCGCATGCGACCTCCTAAATCAGGACTAACACTACCTATTGCATATTTCACGCATATATAGGTGCCGAACAAGTTACCAGAGCCAACCGGCAAAATAGGGGGATGCACTCTGAATTCACCCTTTATACGCGGGATGAAGTGCGTATTGCGGGAACCCATTCAACGTGGGTTCACGCAAAGACTGATTCAGATCCACTTGCCCTAGGGATTGTTCTGGCCCACGGATTCACGGGGAACCGCGACCAGGACCATGTGAAAAAAGTGGTCGCGGCTTTGAGGGAATTTGGTGGGGTACTTGCCCTCGACCTACGCGGTCATGGGGATTCCGGCGGTGAAGGCACGATGGGCATGGATGAAATTTATGACGTCGATGCAGCCGTAGCCCATGCCCGTGATTTCGGTTACCGCAGCGTGGCAACCGTTGGCTTTTCCATGGGTGGTTCAGTTGTATTGCGTCAGGCTGCACTGGCACAGGGTGCGGCTACTCCGGATCTTGTCGTGAGCGTGAGCGCCCCCGCATTTTGGTTTTACCGCGGAACGCCGATCATGCGGGTGGTACATCGCCTGATTGAGACCCAAGCGGGTCGCCTGGTTTTGCGTGGCAAAGGTGTCCATGTTTCCAGCACACCGTGGCCAGATCCACCCCCGATTTCACCTGAAGTTGCGGTTGAGCGGCTCTCACACATGCCACTGTTAATCGTGCACGGTGACGTGGACAAGTACTTCCCGGTTGAGCATGCCTACGCCTTAGAAAATGCAATCGAGCGAGCCGGCAATGCAAATGCCACGGTGATTGTGGTTGAGGGGTTTGGTCACGCCGAGACGGCCATTAGTGAGGAAACTCTGACCGGCATCGGGGAATGGCTGAGGTCCCATGTCCCACATGATCAAAATGGCGTGAACGGGTAGAGTTCACCCATGTTGGAAATCGTGTATACATCACTCCTCGTTATTGCAATCGGTGCTGCCGGTCTTTTCTCGTTTTACGTCGTGGCCAAACTCTTTAAGGGCCAAGGCTGATCCATGGACAAGCTTCCTGTTGAAGTCATGCCACTTTCGTGGCTGATCGGAAGCTGGGTTGGAGTCGGGCTGGGTACCTATCCCACCATCGAGGATTTTCGATTCGGCCAGGAAGTCGTATTTTCCTGTGATGGCCGACCATTTATTAACTATGTTTCCCGCAGTTGGCTCCTCGACGAAGCCGGCGAGCGAATCAAACCCCTCGCAACCGAGTCTGGGTATTGGCGTCCACGCCCTGACAATCAAATTGAACTAGTTTTGTCCCACCCAACGGGTTTTGCCGAAATCTATATTGGAACAACTGAGGTGCTGGGTCTGGACAATGCAAAAATTACGAGTGCACGAGCGACTTTGAAAACCGACGTTGTTGTACGAACCGAGAGCGCCAAACCGTATACCCACGGTGAGCGGCTTTATGGGTTGTTTGACTCACAACTTGTGTGGACTTTTGACATGGCAGCGATGGAGCAGCCCATGCAGAATCACCTTTCGGCGAAGTTGCGCCCAGCAGTTGAAGACCTGTAGTTCCCATGGAATCAACGCCTTGGGAGGACCGGCTCCGCGAGCAGGGTTTTCGCATTACTCCGCAGAGACAGTTAGTTCTCGAGTCGGTGAACCAACTGGGACATGGAACACCCGAGGAGATCCTGTCCTCGGTGCAAAAGACGGCATCGGGTGTGAATCTCTCAACTATTTACCGGACCTTGGAAGTGCTGGAGAGCGTTGGCTTGATCACGCATACACACATCGGGCACGGCGCACCCGTTTATCATTCGCAAGATGAGTCCCCACACATTCATCTTGTGTGTGATGACTGCGCAGAAGTGACCAGCATTCCAGCCGCTGCGGCTGCTGAATTTTCACTTGACCTGCAGGAGACCTACAGCTTTAACGCGCACATGACCCACATGGCGGTGACCGGTTTGTGTAAAGCTTGTGCCGGTAAATCGGAGTTAAAAAGTCATGGGTGAAGTTGGCATTACTCCAATCCCCGCACCAGAGTCGGATCTTGATTTCGGTGTCGCTTGGCATTACGGAGATCCGCATCGGGAGCAGCGATTACTCATTGCCGGTGAGGCAAGTGTTGATCTTTCCCATTGGGGTGTCGTCACGGTCACGGGAGTGGATCGACTCTCTTGGTTGCACAGCTTGACTACAGCATTCCTTGAAAACTTGGAACCGCATGTCTCCCGGATCGCGTTGATTCTCAGTCCACACGGGCACGTTGAGCAAGAGTTACATGTGGTCGATGACGGCGAAGCAACGTGGCTGATCACACCGCCCAACACTGCCACCGCGCTGACCGCATACCTCAATTCCATGCGATTTATGTTGCGCGTTGAGGTAGCTGACGTAAGCGAGAAATTTGCTGTGGTTTGGGAACCGGTGCACGCCGTTGATCCCAGTGTCATCACGTGGCTTACCCCGGACGAATTCGCTGGCGCAGGTAATGCGGCTGCGGGATATGTGGACAAGTACGTCACCGTCCGTCCTGAATTATTCCTTGGCCGTCAGGTGATTGTTCCTCGATCAATGCTCGCGGAGCGACTTGATCAATTTCCCAATCGAGCTGGCACGTGGGCCTACAACGCAATTCGGACCGCCGCGGCTGTTCCCCAATTGGCGCGCGAGACCGACCATAAATCCTTGCCCCATGAACTCGGTTGGATTGGGTCCGGCGTCCACTTACAAAAGGGCTGTTACCGCGGCCAAGAAACCGTTGCCCGTGTCTACAACCTGGGCAAACCTCCACGTCGGCTTGTTCTCCTTCATCTTGATGGCAGCGACAGTGATTTACCAGTCCACGGAGACGAAGTCACAACAGCGGCCGGCAAGGTAATTGGCTTTATCGCAACCCCCGCAAGGCATTATGAACTCGGACCCATCGCAACAGCGGTCATCAAACGTTCAACACCTGTTGACGAAACATTGCACGTTGTACATGACGGCAATGTGATCACGGCAAATCAAGAACTAGTTGTCACTGACATTTAATAAACATCAACTAATCAACATCAATTATTAACGTCATGGGCCCCGCATTGGTTAATGAGACATTCATGTCCGCACCAAACTTTCCTTGTGAAACCTGCGTTCCCAACTGGCGCAACTTCTGGGCAACCTCCTCAACAAGTGGCTCAGCAACGTCACCGGGTGCAGCAGCATCCCAGGTGGGACGTCGACCTTTGCTCGTTGATGCATAAAGTGTGAATTGGCTAATCACCAACATGGGCAGCCCCAATTCCCCAGCGCTGAGTTCACGGGAGGATTCTGGCGGGACAAGGACTTGGTCAAATTGCGAAATGAATTCTTGATCGAAGATTCGCAACCCAAATATTTTTTCCGCCAACTTATTAGCCGAAGCTGCGGTGTCCGTGTGGGTCACCCCCACCAAAATAACCAATCCAGGTCCTGCAAATGAGCCGATCACTTCTTTATCAACTATGACATTCGCGTCAATTGCCCGTTGCACTATCGCTCGCATCACCCAAGCGTGTCATGATCACTTGGTGGACACCGATTCGGGACCTTCGGTTGAGACACTTACCAACTCGGCCGTTTCTCTTGCCACGTATTTGCGGATCGGGCACACCGAAGATGTTTTCTGTGCTCACGTTCTGTGCTCACGTTCTGTGCTCACGCGGTGAACACCTATTTGTCGCTACTACTCACCCCACGCTAGCGTGAGTTCAGTGATTCGCACACTCGGAATTCCCGGCGCTATTCTGATCGGGCTTGCATCCATGATTGGCACAGGTGTTTTTGCGGCCTGGTCACCCGCATACGCCCTCGCAGGTTCGGCACTCCTCATTTCGTTACTCATTGCGGCATCGATTGCAACGTTAAATGCAATTTCCAATGCGCGCATGTCACGTATTTTTCCGCAGTCTGGCGGTGGATACGTGTACGGGAAAAACTGTCTGGGTTCACCTGCCGCCCTGATCGCTGGGTTTTCGTTTGTCATTGGCAAGAGCGCTTCAGCCTCTGCAGCGGCACTGGTGATTGGTGCTTACCTTGCCCCCGACCATTCACGAATTGTTGCCGTGCTGGTGGTCCTGATCGTATTAGCTCTGAATCTGCGAGGACTTAAATTATCTTTGGTTGCAATGGCGGTGAGTGTCTCAATCGTTGTCGCGATAATCGTGTCTTTGATTGTGTACTCCCGAGTAAATGAGAGCCTTCCTACTATCGCCGTACTGTCCCCGGAGCCAACATTGGTGTCGGTTTTTGCCGCGGCTGGGATTCTCTTCGTTGCTTTTGCGGGTTACGCGAGGATCTCGGTAATCGCGAGTGAAGTTAAACGTCCCGGATTCACCATTCCTTGGGCCATTGGAATTAGTCTGGCACTTGTTCTTGTCCTCTATTTCCTTGTTGCGCTTGTCCTGCTTATCGTTCCACAAACCCTTCAATCCCCTTCGCCGCTGCAAGCATTGGCCACAATTTTTCAATACCCCACATGGCTGATTCAAGTAGGTGTCGTGCTTGCTGCAGGCTCGGCTCTCTTCGCGCTCAACATCGGCATTGGCCGGATGATTTTTGCGATGGCAGCGGATGGACCACTTGCCTCCGCACTCGCGGTCGTATCCGGCCCACGCGCGGTGCCGGTGCGGGCGGAGGTTCTGACCGGAGTTGTCGTGCTGGTCCTGAGTGTCTTCGGCGGGATTGGACTCAACTTGGCCGTTTCGGGATTATTTGTCCTGTGTTACTACGCGGTGGTGCAGTTTTCTAGTATGACCAGAAAGGGAAATCTGCTGATCCGGTGGGTTATTCCCATTGCCGGGCTGTGTGCCATGACCCTGGTTATTGGTTCCCTGGTCTTAAGCGTGTAGATTTCACCTTCAGATTTTACCCAAAAACATACCGCTAGCCTGAGCAAGCAATTGCGTTTGCAATTGCAAGCACCTGGGTGCATACTGGGGTCATGGCCGGAATAGATGTCAGCGGACTCGGATCTTTTATCCGGGATCAGCGTGACCAAGCTCAAATGTCACTTCGTCAGCTGGCAAAAGCTGCTGAGGTGTCGAACCCTTATCTGAGCCAAGTTGAGCGGGGATTGCGTAAACCCAGTGCTGAAATCCTGAGTCGGATTGCCCAAGGACTCAGGATCTCTGCGGAGAGCCTGTACGTCCAAGCCGGCATTCTTAGCGATCGTGCGGGTGACGAAGTTGTGACCACCGCCATTGCATCGGATCGAACCTTGACCGAGCGTCAGCGCACGACACTGCTTCAGATTTACGCAGCATTCCAATCAGAAAACGGTTCGAGTATGGAATCAAATACGAATGAAAAAACACAATGAAAATGAAAGAGGATGAAATGTCAGAAGAAATGTCAGAAGAAATGAACACATCAAATAAATTCAACTTCTTTGGTGTCGAGTTGCCAAAAATTGATATTCCCAAGGTTGATTTTCCCAAGATCGATATGTCCGTCGTCAACATGGATGGTGTCGGAACTGCTATTGACGCAGTGAAGTCTGCTGCAAAAGACGGTTACGCAACCGCTTCTGAGGCCGCAACCAAAATCCGGCACAATGCCGGTCAAACAGTGACACTGGTGCGCGAAGCAATCGGTGTCTAAATGTGATCGGGTCGTAAGTTGATTCGAACAAGTTATTCGCGAATCCCGCTGGGAAACCAGCGGGATTCTGCGTATGCCGGGGGAGTCATATGCCGGGGCCGTCGGTTAGCATCATTCCATGGGCTTTGAAAATGTCGTGATTTATGCGCTTTGGGCAATTCTGTTGGCGGTTAAGGTTTTTGCCCTGGTTGATGCAATTCGCCGCCCGGCCGAATACTTCCCGTACATCGGGCGTCAAACAAAAGTGCTGTGGTTGGCTCTTACCGGCGTATCCGTGCTCGCCGGACTGGCGCCTTCATTGGCACTATCCATCTTCGGTATAGCCGGAACCGTTATCGCTCTGATTTACCTCTTTGATATTCGTCCGAAGATGATCGAAATCACCGGTCGCAAATAGGCACACCGAGTTAATCGATGCCTAAATCTCAATGGGCCCAGCGCTACACCGAGTCTTGGGCGTCGCTGCCCAGACCGATCAGAAGAACCCTCGCGGCTTCGGTGGGGATGGTCACGCTCATAACTGGAGTAGCTCTCACCGTGCTGCCTGGACCCGGACTAGTCGTGATGCTTTTGGGCCTAGGAATTCTGGCCACGGAATTTACTTGGGCTCAGCGAAGTATCCACCACGTCAAGCACCACGGAGATCGAGTCAAGCGAGGAATCCTGCGTAAGAAGAATCCAGACACGAATCAGAATGCAAAAAACGAGCAATAGGTTGATCGCTACTTCTTTTTTCCTTGAGCAGCAACGGCTGCAGCAGCTTCGGTGGCAGCATCCGGGTCAAGATATTCGCCACCGGGAACAATCGGATTCAAGTTGTGATCCAGTCGGTACACGAGGGGGATTCCGGTTGGGATATTGACCGCCGCAATATCTTCATCAGAAATTCCATCGAGGTGCTTAACCAATGCGCGCAGCGAATTGCCATGGGCAACAACCAGAACCGTTTCGTCGCGGCGAAGGTGTTCGGCCACAATCACGTCCTCCCAAAAAGGAATAAGGCGATCCACGACGTCGGCTAAGCATTCGGTGCTAGGTACAGCTCCCGGCGGGAGGGTGGCATATCGGGGATCAGAATTCTGCGCGAATTCACTGCTGGGATCTATGGGTGGTGGTGGAGTGTCATATGAACGGCGCCACAACATGAACTGCTCTTCCCCGAATTCAGCGAGTGTTTGCGCCTTGTCTTTTCCCTGGAGTGCGCCATAGTGACGCTCATTGAGCCGCCAGTTACGCACGACCGGAATCCACAATCGTCCACATGCCTCCAGCGCAATTTGTGAAGTCTTTATCGCGCGCTGGAGCACGGATGTGATGACTACGTCGGGGAAGATCCCGGATTCGGCCAGGAGTTCCCCTCCCTTTTTCGCTTCGGCACGACCTTTGTCATTGAGGTCAACGTCAACCCATCCGGTGAATAGATTCTTGGCATTCCATTCGGATTCACCGTGGCGCAGCAAGATTAACGTATAAACATTTTCACTCATATGAGTATCTTGCCGGATCAAGGTTAAGAATTAACTTTGCGGTTCAATGAGGTGGGCAAATGCATCAAGATTTTCGGTGGATTCACCGCGACTCACGCGCCACTGCCATTCTTTTCTAATTGCTGTGGCGAATCCCAGTTCAAGTATCGTGTTAAACGCGCCATCTGAATATTGCGATACACACCCAATCAGTCGATCGAGTTCAGCTTCATCAACACAGCTCAGCGGGACCCTGCCGGCGAGGTAAATGTCGCCCAAATTATCGACCGCAAAATGAACCCCGTACATTTTCAGGTTGCGCTCGAGTAACCAGCGATAAACCTCTTCGTGGTTTTCATCAGGCTTTCGCGAAACAAATGCATTCAAAGTGAGCGCGGAAGTCCCGATACTCATTGAACACGTGGTACTTAACTTGTGGGTTCCTGGGATGGTGACAATGATGACGTTGTCGGTGCGGGTGAATGAAAGCTGCGAGTCAGTGAGGAATTTTTCGATTTCATTCGTAACGTTCACAAGGAGACCCTCGAATTACTCAGTGCCCGGTTATAGGAATCGATTAAGCCCGCAGTGGTGTTTTCCCAGCCAAATGCTGCAGCGTGCATCCGGGCCCCCGTGCTGAGTTCCTCGCGAGCCAACGGATTCGTCAGTAATTGGTTGATGACGTGTGAGTAAGCGATGGGGTTGTGGCCATCGATGAGTCGGCCACTGACGTTGTCGGCAACTGCCGTTTTTAAGCCGCCAACAGCAGATGCGATGACGGGGGTGCCACACGCTTGAGACTCAACGGCAACCAGGCCTAATGATTCGGAGTATGAAGGAATAACAGTCAGATCAGCCGCGCGATACCAAGAAACCAGTTTCTCTCGGCTACTCGGTGGTTCAAATCGAATTAAATCAAGGATTCCGAGTTCATTAGCGAGGTCTCGAAGGGCTTCGGGGTGATCTATTCCCGACCCGGACATGCCGCCGCAAATCACGACAAGAAGCGAACTGCGTAACTCGGGGCGCATGGCAAGGAGTTCCGCTGTAGCCCGAATCAAAATATCGGGTGCTTTTAATGGTTGAATTCGGCCAACGAAAAGTAGCATGCTGGCATCGAGTGGAATATCGAGGTCTCTGCGAGCATCCGCTTGTGATCCCGGGGAAAAGAGTGCAAGGTCAACGCCAGGATTTACCACATCAATTTTTGTTGGATCTGCACCATAATGATCGATGAGTTCAGCCGCCTCAAGTTCAGTGTTTGCAATCAGTCGTTGAGCTACATCGACGACCTGCTGTTCAC
>CAMAVT010000071.1 GCA_945861775.1 Bifidobacterium breve | reverse complement strand
GACCGGATGCTCCGCATGGACGACAAAAATATTGTGGCTGATGACAAGTCCGAGTCTGATGAAAGCGTGAATCCTGCGGCTCCACCGCCCATCAAGATTCCTAACACTGTGTATCTAGCTCAGCGAGTGCTTGGGTTGACCGCGACAGGCTTCGTGTTCCTGCTCGCTTTCACCCTAGGCAACTTCTGGGGAAACCACACGGCTGCCAGCACTGCTCTCCTCGATGAAGGCACGATGTTCGCCCGTGCAGTCACCATTGCCCAACTGATCCCTGCCGAGCAGGGCGGCACTTCGATCCTCTCAGCCTTAGAAAAATACTGGGAAGACATCAGTGAAAGGCAGTGACCTCTTCTCCAGGCTGGGGATGCCGTGGGCGCCTATGCCGTTCAGGTACAAGCAACGAGCGCGATCGGGAAGGCAAGCATCGAGGCGGGCCGGGCGGGTGCGACCAAACTGCCCGAGTGGAACCTACTCACTGAAGCGATCACCAGCATGTCCGCGGACGCAACCCAACGCATCGCTCAACTCCCAAGTTCCAATGTGCCGACTATCTTGTTGATGATCGGGATCTTGGGGGTGACGAACCTTGTCCTGACCGCCGCCTTCCAGGCGGCGCGGCGAGGTCCTAATCTTCTGCTGATTGGGATCATGGCTGGAATCACTGGACTTTTGATGTTCTTGGTGGTGGAGGCCAGTAATCCGTATAACGGCGGCGGAGCCGTGAACATCCCATTGCTCGGGTAAGACCCAAAATTCCCATCTGTCGCATCATTGGATTGCCACTTGAAGAACTGCTTCCGTGAGGAGTCTTGACTACATAGGTGGCCCTAACGTCAGATGTCCGGCTAGGTGCCGCAATAGGGACAGCACTGACTGAAAAACTAAGTTTGTGTGTCCGAGGGGGGACTTGAACCCCCATACCCTTTCGGGCACTAGCACCTCAAGCTAGCGCGTCTACCTATTCCGCCACCCGGACTGGGTGCCGCTTGCGCGGCGAAGCGTAACTATACCCTCGACCAATTTGGCGGTGAATCCGGAGTGAACCGCGTTGAACACTGCCCGGACGAGAGCACAAGTCAAGTGGCATGATCAACGTATGAGTCAAGGGCCGACAGGATTCGAGTTGAGTGAGTCTTCACGAACCGCAATGGAAATTGATGTTGTCACTCTTACTCAGGAATTGATCAGAATTGATTCGAGTAACTGGGGAGATTCACCCGAAACAAAGGGTGAGGTGGAAGTTGCCGAATACTGCGCTCACAGATTGCGTGAAGTTGGATATGACCCACAGATCTATTCAACGACGTCCGATTCACGCAGAGGGGTTCACTTGCGAATCCCTGGGTCAGACCCGAGTGCTGGTGCACTCGTTGTGCATGGTCACCTAGACGTGGTGCCGGCAATTGCGGCTGACTGGACACACCCTCCCTTTGGCGGGGAGATCCATGACGGCTTTATTTGGGGTCGCGGCGCGGTCGATATGAAAAACATGGACGCGATGATTCTCGCGGTGTTGCGCCATTGGGCCCGAGAGGGAATCAGGCCTCGGCGTGACTTGATCATTGCGTTCTTCCCAGACGAAGAAGCCGGCATGCACCACGGATCATCTTGGGTTGTTGCTAACCGACCAGAGTTCTTTAAGGGAGCCACAGAAGCTGTCGGGGAAGTCGGTGGTTTCTCTATCTCTGTTCACGACGACTTGCGTATATATCCGATTCAAACAGCAGAAAAGGGAATTCGCTGGCTCAGGCTTCGCGCTGCTGCTCGAGCGGGACATGGATCGATGATTCACACAGACAATGCTGTGACCGAGTTGGCGCGGATTGTGACTCGAATCGGTGATCACAAGTGGCCCGTTCGTCGGACACGAACTGTTGAAGCATTTCTGGCAGAACTCAATGACGCTTATGGTGTTGAGATCGACGGAAGCGATACTGATGAACTGGTGGCGAAGCTAGGCACATTGGGACTACTGGTTGGTGCAACACTGCAAAACACGGCGAATCCAACCATGTTAAATGCTGGATACAAAGTGAATGTGATTCCCTCTGAAGCCACCGCATACATTGATGGGCGGGTTTTGCCAGGTTTCGAAAGTGAGTTTGACCAAACCATCCGTGAACTTGTTGGTGAACACATCGAGATTGAATCGGTGAGTTCGGACATTGCGATTGAATCGGCGTTTGACACGGCAACTTTTGATTTAATGGTGAGTGTTTTGCGCAACGAAGATTCCGGTGCGCGCGCCGTTCCCTACATGATTTCGGGCGGAACGGATGCGAAGGCGCTGAGCAAAATAAATATCGACTGCTACGGATTCTCCCCGCTTCGGATGCCACCTGGCCTTGACTATTGGCGACTATTCCATGGTGTCGACGAACGTGTGCCTATTGATGGTTTGCACTTCGGGGCACGAACCCTCGATCGATTTCTACGTTCTGTTTAAACAAATCATTTACCGGCTCTCTACAAGCTAAAGAGCGCTTACGACCCGGTAAACTTTTCGGCGGAGCCGCACTTTTTTGCGGCCATCGCGGAAGATTCTGGTTTGGTCCAACTCCCAGCGCCCTCGGTCAGCTTTATCTGTGAGTAGCTGCCGAGTTTCTTCGCGGTCACTGTCTCTAGGAAACAAAAGCTCACGAAATTCCCAGATCGGTTCAGTTCGGGTTAACGGCGTCATCTGCGCTGCGCCCAACCTGATTCGGGGTAGTTCATCGGAGGCTCTGAGACGTCGTTGAGTGCCATCGTTATTTCTTCGGGTAATTCAAGCTCTTCGGAGCCCAAAGCCATGAGCAACTGCGCATTCGTCCGGGCACCCAAAATGGGAGCGATCACTCCAGGACGGTCGCGAAGCCAAGCAAGTGCTACTTCGACCGGACTGGCATCGAGCCCTTCCGCGGCCGTTGCAAGTGCATCGACAATCCGTTTTGCACGTTCATCGGAATAGAAGTTGACGAACGCACTGGTATCAGCCGATGCGCCCCGCGAGTCAATGGGAATCGAATGGCGGTATTTCCCGGTGAGAACACCTCTGCCCAGCGGGGACCACGGAAGGATTCCAATTCCCAGTGATTTGGATGCCGGAACAATTTCCCGTTCCACACCGCGTTCAAGAAGTGAGTACTCCATCTGGGTGGTGATTAATGGGACCGAATTAGATTTTGATTGCTGCATTGTGCAGGCCCGTGCGGTTTGCCACCCGGAGTAATTAGATACACCCGCATAGCGAACTTTGCCCGAAGCAATAGCCGAGTCGATCGCGGAGAGTGTCTCCTCAATTGGGGTATGCGAGTCCCAAGCATGCATTTGCCAGAGGTCAATATGCTCAACATCGAGCCGCTTAAGGCTACGCTCGAGTGCATCAAGGAGATGCCGACGGCTGGCATCGAATCTGCGCTCGGTGTTCGGTAGGGAAACAGCTTTGGTGGCCAAAACAATTGAGTCGCGACATTCGAATTCCTGAATGAGGGTCCCCAACATTTCTTCGCTGGCCCCTTCGCCATAAACATCAGCGGTGTCAATGAGGGTTCCACCGGCATCAAGGAAGGCGGCCAATTGATCTCGGGCGTCGTACTCATCGGTTGCGCGGCCCCACGTCATGGTGCCCAGTGCCAATCGCCCAACCCGAATCCCAGAATTACCCAGTGGCCTTTGCTGCATGAGACAACCGTAGACCCATGGGCCGCAAAAGCGGGGATTGCAGGCCCTAGGCTATCGCCATGAAACTCTCGGTAAATCTTGGATATTGGGGCGCTGGAAACGACGCGGATAATTTGGAAGTCGCCAGGGAAGCGGACCGCTTGGGATACTCATGTGTCTGGGCCGCTGAAGCATATGGCTCCGACGCCGCAACTGTTTTGAGCTGGATTGCTGCCCAAACCAAACAGATAGATGTAGGTAGTGCCATATTCCAGATCCCTGGACGAACACCAGCAAATACCGCCATGACGGCCGCGACTTTGGACACACTCTCTGATGGTCGTTTCCGTCTTGGACTAGGAGTCTCCGGTCCGCAAGTTTCCGAAGGCTGGCACGGTGTTCGTTTCACCAAGCCACTGCAGCGAACGCGCGAATATGTGGACATTGTACGAATGGCGCTCTCACGCCAACGAGTTCAGTATGACGGTGAATTTTTTACCCTGCCGCTACCTGATGGTCCCGGTAAGGCACTCACGCTCACGGTTCACCCGGTTCGCGAGAACATTCCGATCTACTTGGCATCAATTGGCCCCAAGAATCTTGAATTGACCGGTGAAATCGCTGACGGATGGCTAGCTATTTTCTTTTCACCGGAACATGCTGGTGAACTCATGAAACCTCTCATCGCTGGGCGTGAAAAGTCCGGGAAAACAATGGAGGGTTTCGACGTTGTTCCCACTGTGCCGGTAGTTCCAGGAGAAAGCGTCGAAGAGTGCGCGAACTATGTCCGCCCCTACGCAGCGCTGTATATCGGTGGTATGGGGGCAAGAGATAAGAATTTTTACAACGAGCTGGCCACGCGCATGGGCTATGAAGAAGCGGCGATTGAAATTCAAGATCGTTACATGTCAAAGGACTACGCGGGTGCTGCGGCCGCTGTTCCTCTCGAGTTTATTGATGCCACCTCACTCATTGGGCCGCCGGAGCGAATCGCTAAGCGCTTATCCGCTTACGCCGAAGCTGGCGTAACCAATCTCAGTGTCGCCTCGTTCGCTGGAACCTTGAAGGAGCGCGTGGGGACCTTGCATGTGATGAAGCAGGCGCTCAAGAGTTCCGGTTTGGGAGATCTCAATGCAAACACCAGCGATTAATCGAAATGACCTGGTTTGAAGCAATAGTTTTAGGCACTCTTCAAGGTTTGACCGAGTTCCTTCCTATTTCTTCATCAGCGCATTTACTTATTTTTAGCCAGTTTTTCGGTTGGACAGATCCGGGCGCCGCCTTCACCGCCGTGAGTCAGATCGGTACCGAACTCGCGGTGATTGTGTACTTTTGGCGTGATATTCGGCGAATTGTCTCGACCTGGTTTCGGTCCTTAACCGACTCCGCATTGCGTAAAGAACTTGATGCCCGAATGGGCTGGTATGTGATTATTGGAACTATTCCAGTTGCGGTCCTTGGCTTCACATTTTCGAGTCAGATTGAGACCACCGCCAGGAATCTTTATCTTGTGGCAACGATGCTCATTGTCTTTGGAATCATCCTGGGGCTCGCCGACCGCTACGGTCGCAAAATCAAATCAATTGACCGGCTCAAGTTCCCCGATGCCATTGCATTTGGTTGTGGTCAGGCACTTGCGTTGATTCCTGGGGTGTCTCGCTCGGGTGCAACTATCACCACGGGCTTGGCTCTGGGCTACGACCGAGTTGCTGCAACGCGATACGCATTCTTGCTGGCAATTCCGGCGGTCCTTGGCTCTGGGCTCTATGAGGCAACAAAAATCTCTGATCAACAAAACACGCAATGGGGCCAAACCATTCTTGCGACCGTCATTGCGTTTTTTGTCGGACTTGGTGTGATTACTTGGTTACTTCGATGGTTAACGACTCGTACCTACACGCCATTTGTGATTTATCGTGTTCTTCTCGGAGTTCTTGTGTTGGTACTTCTGGCCACGGGCACGCTGACGTCCGGGAATTAGAGCCAACCGCTTTTTTTGAACCCGCGAAAGAGAAGGCCGCAGGTGATAGCCATGAATGCTAAAACAATGGGGTAGCCATAATCAGTTTGGAGTTCAGGCATGTTTTCGAAATTCATGCCGAAAATTCCCGCAGTCAGAGTCGGTACTGCCGCGATCGCCACCCAAGCTGAAATTTTGCGCATATCGGTGTTCTGCTTAAGGTCTTGCAAGGCGGTTGTTGCCATCAGCATTGTGAGTAGCGCGTTGTCGGTACTTTCTACAACGTCATTTACGCGGAGAATGTGATCACCTATGTCGGCGAAAAATGGTTCCAACTTTTTTGGAATAGAGTCATATGTTTCATTGGAAAATTTCTGTGCGGCATTTACTAGGGGTGATGCGGCTTGGCTTACAACAATATTTTCTCGTTTTAGTTGATAGATGTTTTTTGTTGTTTGCGCAGTTGGTTGCATGGAAAAAACATCTTGCTCAATAACACGCATGTCTTCATGGATGTCTTCGGACACTTCAAGATAAGAGTCAACTGTGATGTCCAAAACGGCGTACAGCACTGCAAGTGGCCCATGTGTTCTCAGTCGTTCATCATGAGACATTCGTTCGCGTACATCAGTAAGGTCTCCCGAAAGACCGTATCTCACCGTGATCGCGAACCAGTCGCCGACAAAAACTGAAGTTTGTCCCGTTGTCACTGCCCGGCTAATGGCGTCATATGACAAAGTCTTAAGTAAGGCAAAGCCTTCCCCGTTACTCAACTCAAACTTAGCGCGTTGGGCAACGTTGGCGGCGTCTTCGACATCGAGTGGTTCGAGTGCAAAAAGTTCAGTTACCAATGACAACTCAGCCGGAGTTGGGGTAACTAATCCCAGCCACACGAAGGACCCAGCATCTGCTTTTACCTGGGAGATCAGGTCGGTTATGGCGACTCGAGCATCATGTGCTGCAGCATCATCGGGGGTAATAATGTCAATTTGCGGCATGTGCTGATGCTCAAATTGGCCGTCTGCAGAATACCGTCCCATACGTCGGATCATGTGGCCATTGTGTCAGTGAATGCGAGCATCTTTCTGCCCCACGCGAACACCTCTGGAATATATAAGGTCAAAATCGGTCTCGGCACTACGTTAGGGGTCATGGCCACGGTTTTGCTAGTTCGTCACGGGCGGACAAGTGCCAATGAAAAGGGAATATTGGCGGGAACTGCGCCTGGGACTGTTCTTGACAGCCGAGGAATTGAGCAGGCCCAGCGTTTGGCTGAACTGTTAACAGGTCTTGAGGTCTCCGCCATTATTTCCTCACCTCTTGAGCGAACAATGCAAACGGCAGAGGCTCTTGCTAAAACATTGGTCAGCAAATCCGGTGACCGGTTAGATATTTCGATTGAGTCGGGTCTGTCAGAGTGCGAGTACGGTGATTGGACCGGTCGCAGTTTGAGTGAACTCGCTAAGGAAGACCTGTGGCGCGCAGTCCAAGACCACCCGGCATCTGTCGTTTTTCCCGGTGCCAAGGGAGAATCAATGGCGAATATGGCGCACAGAGCCGTTGGGTCTATTCGTCGTTGGAATGATTTATTGGGACCGGATTCCGTCTATGTGGCCGTTTCCCACGGTGATGTCATCAAGGCGATCCTTGCTGATGCCCTCGGTATGCATCTGGATCTGTTTCAAAGAATTGGGGTTGATCCGGGCTCGGTAAGTGTCATTAGCTATTCGACTTCCCGGCCCTTCGTTTTGAGCACCAATAGCAATGGATCTGATATCCGAAGGCACGTCAGTGTGGCGCACAAGAGTAAGGACGATGCACCGGTTGGAGGTGGGTCCGGTGACTAGGCGGATCATTGAATACCGATTGCCCGAACGTTTTGTGGTCGGCACCGTCGGTATGCCAGGAGAGCGAACATTTTATTTGCAGGCCAAATCAGCCGGCGCGATTACAGCTGTAGCGTTTGAAAAGCAGCAAGCAATCGTGTTAGCAGAGCGAATTGATGACCTACTCGATGAAGTTCGGGCCAGTCGAGATCCTAGAGGAGTGGTGCCGGAGAGTGCACCACTCGAGCTACTGGATGCAGATCCGTTAGATATGCCCCTTCTGGAGGAATTCCGGGTGGGAGCGATGGCCCTTGGGTGGGATGAGGGTAGTTCCTGTGTCGTGATTGAAGCGCATGCAATTGCCGATGAAAGCGACGAGGTCCCCGAACTGGGCGAGGACGGCGATGAAGGACCCGACACACTTCGAGTCTGGCTGAGCGCTCCCTATGCCCGTGCATTCGCAGATCGAACCCACCGCGTTGCGGAATCGGGCCGGCTACCGTGTCCTTTCTGCCAGCAGCCACTTGACCCAGAGGGTCACATCTGTCCGAGGGCCAATGGATACAAGCGACGAGACTTCTAATTCGATTTTCAAGGGCACCCTTGAACCTATTGGGCAGTTACGAGATGCGAGTAACGGCTCCCTTCTGTGTAAGGACGACACTGAAGCTCTTTTTGTTTATAAGCCCGTTGCCGGTGAACGACCACTGTGGGATTTCCCCGATGACACTCTCTCCGGGCGTGAAGTAGCCGCTGCAAATCTTGATGTGATGCTGGGCTGGGGCTTAGTTCCGCCAACTCGTTGGATCACTGACGGACCGGCAGGGCCAGGCATGGTGCAGAAATGGATCGAAGAAGTAGATGAACTTCGCCCCGTAAACATCTTTGACGCGCAGAGTGCTCCCTCGGGATGGTTGACAGTCTTGGAGGCTGAAGATCAAAGAGGTAACCCGGTGGTGCTGGCACATGACTCCAGCGAGTCCCTCATGCGCATGGCTCTTTTTGACGCGATTGTGAATAACGCGGATCGCAAGGCTGGACATGTTTTGGCTGACGAACTTGGCCAGATCTTCGCCATCGATCACGGAGTGTGTTTCAACGAGGAACCAAAATTGCGTACCGTCCTGTGGGGTTGGGTGGATCAACCGATCCTGGGGGTTGACCTCGCGGCCCTTGAAGATTTGCAGCGAACACTCGGTGATTTTCACGACCAGATTGATCCATATTTATCCCGCGCTGAATCATATGCACTGCGCCAAAGAATCGCCGGATTGCTGAAATCACAAAGGTTTCCACATCCGAATGCGCAGTGGCCGGCGATTCCATGGCCGGTGTTTTAAAGGGCCTGAATTCAACCGGTAGGCTCACAGGATGCAGAGTTGGTCGGAGCCGGTAAACCCAAAACTCCCTGGAATGGGTCGCGACCTCCGGCTATTCGACTCCGCAACTCAATCGGTTAGGCCGACAGCTCCTGGCCAGACCGCAAAGATTTATGTATGTGGGATCACTCCCTATGACGCCACACATATCGGGCACGCCAACACCTACGTGGCATTTGATCTGTTAATCAGGGCTTGGCTTGATTCCGGGATTTCCGTCAACTATGTACAAAATGTGACCGATATTGACGAACCCCTTTTGGAACGTGCGATTGCCACCGGTCAAGACTGGCGGGAAATCGCCGATAGAGAAACGGCTTTGTTTCGTGAGGATATGCAGGCCCTAGGAGTGATTCCGCCGCAGCATTACATCGGGGCTGTTGAATCAATCCCTCAAGTGGCCGAGCACGTTCTGCAATTGCAGAGCGCGGGCAAAACGTACGCTCTCGATGGTGATATCTATTTCACAATTGCGCAGGCGCCCCTTTTTGGTTCGATTTCACATCTCACACGTCCCCAGATGCTTGATATTTTTGGTGAACGTGGTGGTGATCCCGACCGCGTTGGGAAAATTGACCCACTTGATCCGTTGCTGTGGAAGAACGAGAGGCCCGATGAACCCGCATGGAACACGGTTCTGGGTCACGGGCGTCCTGGGTGGCATATTGAATGTTCAACAATTGCTTTGACCTATTTGGGGGATCAGATCGATGTTCAGGGCGGTGGTTCCGACCTTGTCTTCCCGCATCATGAAATGAGTGCAGCCCAAGCGGAAAGTCTGACCGGTGTTGATCCATTTGCGAGGTTCTATGTCCATTCAGGAATGGTTTCTTGGCAGGGGCACAAAATGTCAAAATCCCGTGGGAATTTGGTTTTCGTTTCAACTTTGCGCCATGAAGGTGTTGACCCAGCTGCAATCCGGTTGGCTCTACTGGCTCACCATTACCGCAGTGATTGGTCCTGGACGCCACAGGGCTTAGAAGGTGCGCAATCCAGACTTGACCTATGGAGGGAAGCAACGAGTCTGGAATGTGCGATCGACTCCGAACCCGTTCTGGATCGCGTGCGCGAGGTCATGTCTGACGATTTGAAGACTCCCAGCGCTCTCGATGCAATTGACAACTGGGCGCGAGACTCACTACACGCTGGAGGTTCGCACACTGCGGCGCCTGGTTTAGTCAAGGACATGTGTGCAAGTCTGCTGGGTTTGTACCTTTAACTTGTCTTCTCATCATGTCCACCAAAACCCTTGCGCATGGCACTGAGAATTTGGTTGGCAAAGTGGTCGTTGCCCTGGGAAGCGAAGCGCGAATACAACGCTGATGTCAACACGGGAGTTGGTACGCCTTCCTCGATGGCCGCAATTGAAGTCCAGCGGCCCTCGCCCGAGTCAGAAACGCGACCCGAGAACTCGGTGAGCTCTGGACTTTGGGCTAATGCTGCCGCAGTGAGATCTAGTAGCCATGAACCAACCACTGAACCTCGACGCCACACTTCGGCCACTGCAGGAAGGTCGATGTCATATTGATAAAACTCCGGAGTGGATAGTGGCGCAGTTTCCGCGTCATGCTGTAAATCTCGTGAACTTTCCGCTCCTAAGTTAGCGTGCTTGAGAATATTGAAACCTTCGGCATATGCTGCCATTAACGCGTATTCGATACCGTTGTGAACCATCTTCACAAAGTGCCCAGCACCGCTAGGCCCGCAATGCAACCAACCGCGCTCGGCGGTGATCTCTGGAGCAGAAGAATCCGTCCGCGGAGCAGAATCAATACCGGGCGCCAACGCATCCCACAGCGGAGTAAGGGCGTTAACCTGTTCGTCATCACCACCGATCATGAGGCAATAGCCGCGTTCCAAGCCCCAGACGCCACCGGAGGTCCCGACGTCAATGAAGGAAATTCCGTGGGTCTGCAACTGATGCGAATGGGCAATGTCGTCACGGTAGTAGGAGTTTCCACCGTCGATAATCGTGTCACCCGGCTCGAGCAAGATTGCAAGTTCATCGATCACACGTTGCGTTGGTGGGCCGGCGGGAACCATGATCCACACCGTTCGAGGCGTTGGCAGTGCCGCAACTAGTTCGGGCAGTGAGTCAGTTCCGCGAACGCCAAAAACATTTAACTGTGACACAAGGTCGGGATTACGATCAAAACCAACAACGTTGTGACCAGCTGCTGCTGCACGCCGACTCAGATTTGCGCCCATT
>CAMAVT010000070.1 GCA_945861775.1 Bifidobacterium breve | reverse complement strand
TAACCTATTCGCCGAGCGATTTCACAGTCGTCGCAGTGGGGGCGCGTTAGCGAAGATGGCACGGTATTTCTCAACGCACCCGAGGGTGAGGTTGTGGTTGGCCAGTACGCAGCCGGAACTCCGCAAGAGGGCTTGGCATTCTTTGCCCGCAAATATGACGACCTAGCTGTCGAAATTGAGGTGATTTCCGCTCGCGTTACCGAAGGAAAAACCTCAGCCGAAGCTGCGGCTCAGGTGGTCAACAAGGTGCGCGAAGCGCTAGCCAAACGCTCATTTGTTGGCGACATAGCCACACTTGAAGCGCGCTGCGACCAAGTTGATCTGTTAGTGGAAGAAAAAAAGGTTGGCGAACGAGCCCGCAAAGCCGCCCAAAAGGAAAGCGCCCGAGCAGCTCGGCTGATTCTCGTCGAGGAGGCCGAAAAAATTTCTGATTCGGGCTCATGGAAGACGACAACGGAACGCTATACCGCGATCGTTGAGGAATGGAAGACCTTGCCAAGGGTTGATCGTGCTTCAGAGCAAGAACTCTGGAAACGGCTCAGCAATGCACGTACTTCTTTTGACAAAAGGCGTCGTTCCCATTTCCATGAACTCGATGCAGTTCGTAAGGACGCTATGAGCGCCAAACGTGATCTGATCATCAGAGCTCAAGCGGCAGCCGGTACGTCCGATGCCAAGGCTGGGATCAAGAAGTTCAAAGATCTCATGGAGGATTGGAAGAAGGCGCCACGCGGAAGCCGGGCTGATGAAGACAAGATGTGGAAGCGTTTTAAGGCTGCCCAGGACGAGTTCTACGAAAAGCTCAAAGCTGGTGAGGCTGCCGAGGAAGAGAAACTCGTACCAAATGTAGCGCTCAAAGAGGAACTCGCAGTGAAGATTGAAGCGCTACTCCCCGTCGATCTCAAAAACCTGAAAAACCAGAAATCCCAATTACGCGAGTTCCAGATCGCGTGGGAGAAGATAGGTGAACTTCCCAAAAAGGATCGGGCGAGACTGGATTCACGGGTGAAGAAAGTCGAAGATGCCTTCCGCTCCGTCGAGGAAACTAAATGGACGGCATCAAACCCTGAAGCACTCGCTCGAGCAGAAGATACCGCAAATGCTTTTGCCGGTGGACTGTCCAAATACGAACGTCAGCTCGAGCAAGCGCTGGCTAAGGGTGACACAAAAACTGCCGCACAACTCGAGGAATCGATCAAGAGCCTGCGAACTTTGCTGGGTGCCGTGCAAAACGCTGCGGCAGATCTGAGTTCTTAGACGCGGTAGGCGTCAAAAACACCTTCAACTCCGCGTACGGCTTTTATCACAGAACCCAAATGTTTCGGATCAGCCATCTCAAATGTAAACCGAGACGTTGCAATTCGATCCCGCGTGGTTGATACCGAGGCACTCAAGATGTTGACATGTGTATCCGAGAGCGCCCTTGTGACGTCGGCCAATAGGCGGGCCCGATCCAAGGCTTCAACCGCAATGTTTACCAGGAACATACTGTTTGGCGTTGGGGCCCAAGACACGTCCACCAATCGTTCGGGTTGCGATTGAAGTGAGTCCACATTTACGCAGTCCCCACGGTGCACCGACACACCAGATCCGCGGGTGACATACCCAAAAATGGAATCGCCTGGCACGGGTGTACAGCAGCGTGCCAGCTTGACCCAGACGTCGTCAGCGCCATTGACCAACACTCCGACATCGTGATTGCGCGATTTTGTTGCGGTCCCAAATGTCGGTCGGAAGGCCTCTGCCGTGTCGTCTGCCGCGCCGTCAACGCCCCCAGAGACATCAATGAGTCGAGCCACGATCGTTTGAGCAGAAATCCTTCCTTCACCGACGGACGCGTAAAGGGCGGTTACATCAACTTGATTCAGTCCTGCAGCGATACTGGTCAAAGCCGTATTCGTCATCATGCGTTGTAGGGGCAGTCCTTGCCTGCGGACTGCCCGCACAATTTGATCTTTACCACTCTCCACTGCCTCGTCGCGGCGCTCCTTGGAGAACCACGCCTTTATCTTGCTCTTGGCACGGGCTGAAACAACAAAATTCAGCCAATCTCGACTGGGTCCTGATCCATCGGATTTAGAGGTGAAGATCTCAACAACATCGCCGTTTTTAAGTTCTGACTCAAGTGGGACGAGCTTTCCATTTACTCGTGCACCCACGCAACGATGTCCAACTTCCGTATGTACGGTGTATGCGAAGTCAACCGGCGTTGAGGTTACGGGCAGGGAAAAAACATCACCTTTCGGCGTAAAAATGTACACCTCCGAAGTTCCCAGGTCGTATCTCAGTGAGTCCATAAACTCACTTGGATCGGCCGTCTCACGCTGCCAATCAACCAGTTGACGCAACCAAGCAAAGTCGTCTGTCTTCACTTCCGCGCCACCCTTATAACGCCAATGTGCCGCAACCCCGTACTCGGACGCGCGGTGCATTTCATGGGTTCGAATCTGCACTTCAACTGGTTTTCCATCAGGACCGATCACCGTGGTGTGCAGGGATTGGTACATATTAAATTTCGGCATCGCAATGAAGTCCTTGAAACGGCCCGGCACCGGACTCCAATGAGCGTGAATACTTCCCAAGGTTGCGTAGCAGTCGCGAATTGAGTCGACCAAAATTCGCACGCCAATGAGGTCGTAGATGTCATTAAAGTCACGACCACGTACGATCATTTTTTGGTAGATTGAATAATAATGCTTGGGTCTACCGGTTACTTGTCCTTTAATTTTACTGTTTCGCAAGTCCTCATTCAATTGTGCAATGATGAGATTTAGATTTCGCTCACGTGAGGGTGCCCGCTGTTCAACCAATGAGTCAATTTCCGCGAACATTTTCGGATGTAGCGTGCCGAAAGCAAGATCTTCCAACTCCCATTTGATTGCATTCATCCCGAGTCTGTGCGCAAGAGGTGCATAAATTTCGAGGGTTTCGCGAGCTTTCTTTTCCTGTTTTGCATCGGGTAAGTACCGCAGCGTTCGCATATTATGAAGTCGATCGGTTAACTTAATGACAAGCACCCGAATATCGCGTGCCATCGCAACTACCATTTTTCGCACGGTTTCGGCTGCCGTTGCATCTCCGTAGGTGACCTTGTCGAGTTTCGTTACCCCGTCCACCAAGAGTGCTATTTCATCTCCAAAATCTTCCCTCAGAGCGTCAAGGGAATATCCGCAATCTTCCACTGTGTCGTGCAATAGAGCTGCCGCGAGGGTTGCAGAAGTCATACCGAGGTCTGCCAATATTTCAGCGACGGCCACCGGATGCGTGATGTAATCCTCGCCGGATCGTCGTTTTTGGTCACGATGCAAATGCCGCGCCATTTCGTAGGCCCGCTCTACAACTTTGGTGTCGGACTTCGGGTGGTACTTGCGTAGTGTCCGAAGTAGCGGATCAATTTCTGATGGACCTGATCGATTCGGGCCAAAGCGTGAGAGCCGGGAGCGGATTCCACTTTCACCGCTGGGCGAACCAGAGCTTAGGGCAGACAGCGTCGGTGCCGGGGTAACTACGTCTTCAGACATATGTCCTCCCACTTGGCTCAACGAATAGTCGCATTCTACGCTCGCTCAGCTTCGGGTGCCCGGCTCCCAACTTATTTGCGTTTGGAGCGCGGTACCTTTCGAGGCTGGGTTCGCTCAACGGGATCGAGATTTCGAGCAATCGTGAGCTCTTCCGTTGACAGTTCCTCCTGCCCGGTCTCAGCATTTTTCCGCTGTACCTGAGCCCGACGAGCATGTACCCTTGCCGACAGTGCTTTCATTTCGGGGGTGGCAGACTTTAATTGGGCTAACACGGGTGTCGCTATGAAGATCGATGAGAAAGTACCGACGGTCATGCCGATAGCGAGAACGACTGCCAGATCCAGCAATGTTCCCGCACCGAGAAGCAACGCTCCGACGAAAATGATCGAGAAAACCGGCAACAGCGCAACAACAGATGTGTTGATAGACCTCACCAGAGTTTGGTTCACCGCAAGGTTGGCGGCTTCGTTGTAGGTCAGAACCGACTGCCCGGTCAGCCCACGAGTGTTCTCCTTGACTTTGTCGAATACAACAACCGTGTCGTAAAGGGAATAACCCAAAATTGTCAAAAGCCCAATCACCGACGCCGGCGTAACTTCGAGCCCGATCAGGGCATAAATTCCAATTGTGATGATCAAGTCATGGGCGAGTGCGACCAATGCCCCGACGGCCATTCGCCACTCAAAATAGAGGGTTAAAAAGAGGGTGACCAAGAGGATGAACACAATAAGGCCTTGTAATGCCTTCGAGGAAATCTCTGCTCCCCAGGTCGGTCCCACTACCTGGTATTTAATATCTTCTTTTGCAATTCCACACGCATCCGCAAGTTGACCCGCTAGAACCGATGACTCTGCCGGGGTAAGTGTTTGAGTTTGCACTCGGATAGTGCCGGCTCCGCTAACGGTCACGATGGTTTGTGCACCCGTCTCCGTTTCTGCAACCGCCCGAGCTTCTTCAACTGAGCATGTGGCTGCCGGTAGTGAGAAGTCGGCACCACCTTTGAACTCAATGCCAAGATTTAGGCCCCGACCCAACAATGCTCCGACGCTCACCAACAGCAGAATTCCGCCAATTATGTACCACGTTTTCCAACGCCCAACGAAGTTGATTGTGACATCCCCTTGGTAGAGGCGCTGACCAATCTTTGACAGTTTGCTCATGCTGATGCATCCCTTCGCTTGCGGCGGGATTTACCCGCGAGTGCGTCGGCCACGCTAACTCCACCAAGACGACTGGGATCCAGTCCCGTCCAGCGTGATCCATTCTGCATGAATTTTGTGCGTCCGAGCAGCACCGTGACCGGATGGGTGAACCAGAAAGCCACCAACACGTCTATGACGGTGATCAATCCCAGAACAAACGCAAAACCTCGTACGCTGCCTACGGAGAGCAGATAGAGAACGACCGCGGCTAAGAGGGAGACGAAGTCTGCTGCAAGCAGTGTTCGCCTTGCCCGGATCCAACCAGTGTCGCACGCTTGTCGCAGTGACTTACCATCGCGGATTTCGTCACGGATTCGCTCAAAGTAGACGATGAATGAGTCGGCCGTAATACCAATTGCCACGATCGCCCCTGCGACTCCCGCGAGCGTCAAAGTGAGACCGATGGTCTTACTCAGTACGACGAAAATGACATAGACCAACCCGCCAGCGACCACGAGTGAAAGTCCAGCCACGATACCTAATAACCGGTAGTAGAACAGCAGATACAGCATGACCAGCAGTAGTCCGATTCCACCTGCAATCAAGCCAGCAATGAGTTGATCATTACCCACCGTGGGCGAGATTGTCGTCACATCAACAGGATCCAATGTGATGGGAAGAGCGCCAAATTTGAGAATACTCGCCAAATCCCTTGCCTCTTGAGCGGTGAAGCTGCCTTCAATTTGGGCCTGGCCGCCAAGAATTGGTTCATTGAACCGTGGGGCTGATACAACAACTCCGTCAAGGACAATTGCGAAAGCGTTACAGGGCTGCGCGCCGGTGCCACACTCAGGCAATGCGCTCAGTTCCGTTGATGCGGCCGACAATGCAGACGCCCCTTCGGAATCAAATTCGAGGCTGACGACCCAGGTAACTCCACTTTGTGGAAGTTCGGCAGTTGCGTTGGTTACATTTGTTCCCTTAATAAACGCTGGCTGCAATGAATACTTACTTGCGCCGCTCTGTTCACACGTCCCTAGCCATTTCTCTGGGTCATCGGGGGTTCCACCGGCAATAACGGTGGGATCCGCGCAGTCCAAGGCAGCCAGCTCACCCTGAAACTCAGGTGAATTCTCAGTAGCCTGCACAGGGGGCACCGCCACCACTGCCGCGGCACCCTCGGCTGGGGGCACCGGTGTCGGAGCGTAAATGTCCCACACAGGCCGAAAGTTGAGCAGTGCAGTTTGCTGCACTAACTCAACGATACGATCCTGATTAACACCGGGGACCGACACTACGATCGCTGCCCCATCGCCTGATCCCTGTGTGGTGACCTCAGCCTCAGCAACACCCAATCCGTTAACACGAGCACGAAGAATCTCCACCGTTTGCGTCAATTGCTCGTCCGTGATTTCAGCGCCCTCAGTAACCGCTTCAGGGATGAGGATTACCTGTGTCCCGCCTTGGAGATCCAGTCCCAGCCTGATCGTGTTGTCCGAGCCCGGGAAAAGTGCCCAAGCACTGAATCCAATAAGGACAATTACTAAGAGTGATAGCAGGCGCCATGGACGCGCTTTCGCTGATGTTGCCACGTAGCTCCTTTATCGGTGCACCAAGTACTGGTGCTTACAGACAAACTCAAAGACAAAATCTGGGTGCAGTATCACTGCAACACAAGATCAGAAATCTACTCGGCATCATCCATTGGAGACAGAGTCGGGGGGATAACCTTCGAAACTGCCCCTGGCAGAATTCGAATCACCGTTCCTGGGGCGATCTCCAGGCTGAGTGCTTCATCAGTGACTTCACGGACTGTTCCAAAAATTCCGGCAGTTGTCATGACCTCGGTGCCTGGCGCCACTGCGCTCACCATTTCAGCATGCTTCTTTTGCCGATTCTTTTGGGGCCGAATCAGCAGAAAGTAAAAAGCCACGACTAGCAGAAGGATCGGGGCAAGGCTCAAGATGTCCATGAATCTCCTAAAGGTGATGTGAGGGCCAAGGTTACCTGCCGCCCTGCGATCCGTGCTTTACAGGGGCAATTCAAAACTTTCTTGGCCCGAAACGTCTTTCGGTGCCCCGACTACTCCCAAGTGTTTCCAGGCAGCTGCCGTCGCGACGCGACCCCGGGGCGTGCGTGCCAACAGGCCCAGTCGAACGAGGAATGGTTCACAGACTGACTCTACGGTTTCGGGTTCCTCCGCAACCGCCACTGCCAAAGTCGATAGCCCTACCGGCCCACCATCAAAACGATTGATTAACACGTCAAGGATCGCCCGGTCAATCCGGTCCAGCCCCAAAGTGTCAACTTCGTAGAGTTCCAAGGCTCTCTGTGCGGCGTCCAGGTCGACGACACCGCTCCCGTGTACTTGGGCCCAATCCCTTACCCGGCGCAAAAGACGATTGGCGATTCGGGGAGTACCTCGGCAACGACCCGCCAGCTCGGCAGCCCCCTCTGGTGTGAGTTCCACCCCGAGAAGTCGCGCACTCCGGTCAATAATCGTTGCTAAATCGGAGCTTTCATAGAAATCGAGGTGCGCGGTGAACCCAAACCTGTCTCGTAAAGGCGATGGGAGCAAGCCCGCGCGAGTTGTGGCCCCCACCAGGGTGAATGGCGCGATATCGATGGGAATTGCAGTTGCTCCGGGACCTTTCCCAACCATTACGTCGACTCGAAAGTCCTCCATGGCGAGATAGAGCATTTCCTCTGCAGCACGTGCCGTCCGGTGAATTTCATCGAGAAACAGAACCTCCCCCGGTTGCAAGCTCGACAAAACAGCCGCGATGTCACCTGCGTGTTGCAAGGCTGGACCCGAAGTCAATCGAACCGGTGCGCCCAATTCGCTGGCGATAATTGTCGCTAGCGTGGTCTTGCCCAGACCTGGTGGACCGCTCAGAAGTACGTGATCGCACACTCCCCCGCGCCGATTAGCCGCCTCGAGAACAAGGCCCAACTGTGATTTAACCCGTTCCTGGCCAATGAATTCTTTCAAACTGGTTGGTCTTAGCGCACCTTCCACTTCAAGGTCATCATCATGTGATTCGGCGAAGATAATTGGTTCACTCATGAGCGGTCCAATGAACGCAGTGATGCCTTGAGTATTTCGCCTACATCGGGTTCATCAACCGCGATCAGTTCTGGATAGTTGTCGGCCACCGCGTCCATGGCCGCTTCGGCCTCTCGGGCAGTCCAACCCAACGATGCCAGACCAGCCCCAACCGAGACACGCCAACTTTGTGCGCGTTTGGCTCGAGTGCCGGTCGTCGCAATGCCTCCGGATGCAATCACTTTGTCTTTGAGCTCAAGCACCATACGCGATGCACCTTTTTTACCAATTCCGGAGATGGACATCAATGCATCCAAATCTTCGGAGAGAATCGATTGAGCAAAGTCGGAGGGGGAAAGACTCGCTACTACGCCCAAAGCGATTCGAGGCCCAATACCAGTGACGGTTTGCACGAGATCAAACATCGCGCATTGGTCCTCTTCAGCGAATCCATAGAGTGTCCATGAGTCTTCGCGCACAATCAACGAGGTGTGGAGAAAAACCGGATCGCCAATACGCAGGCTCAGTGCGGTGGCCGGCGGGCACAAAACTTTAATTCCTTGATCCCCCGTGTCAACGACCACGAAATCAGGACCCGATTTCCAGACCTCACCCCGAATAAATGTGATCACTTTGCATAGGCCTTTCGGGCTGCTTCATATTTTGCTTCGGCACTTCCACGCCAAGCTGCCGTGATTGCGATTGCAAGTGCGTCAGCCGCATCAGCTGGTTTAGGCGCAGCTTTCAGTTGCGCGATTTTAGTAACCATCAGTGTGACCTGATTCTTATCGGCCCTTCCGTTGCCCGTAACAGCCGCTTTGACTTCGGTCGGTGTGTGCATTCCCACTCGAATTCCGCGCTGCCCAGCAAGGAGTAACCCGATCCCGGCTGCCTGAGCTGTCGACATTGCCGACCGCACATTTTGTTGACTAAAAACGCGTTCAATCGCAATGACTTCCGGGGAATATTTATCGATGATCAACGACAATTCTGCGTGCAAAGTCGCCAGCCGATCGCTGAGTTCACTCTGTGCTGGCGTTGTAATCACTCCTACGAAATGCGCCTGAACTGGGCGACCAGGGGTACCGTCGATCACAGCCACGCCGCATCGGGTGAGCCCTGGATCAATCCCCAGCACACGCATAGATCCTCTTTCACTTCTTTGGCCGAAGCCACTCTGCAACCGATCCGTGGAATCCAACCTACTTGGGAACTAGTCCTAGGTTCTTGCGTTTAGAGAGTATCGCCCGCAAGGGTTACCGCATGGAAGCCCGCGCGGAGATCATGCAATAAATCAACGTGATCACCAATTGCACGGTCGTCGGTGGAAACTCCGATGAACGCCTTGGAATCGTATGTCACCATGGTGACATTGACCGCAGCGCCGATTGTTGCCACCAGTGGATAAACGGCGATCATGCGACTACCGGCAAGATAAATCGGAATTGGTGGGCCGGGAACGTTGCTGGTTGTGATGTCAGACGCGCGGGCCACCGAGGCCAGCATAGGTACTGGAACAAACCAACTAACTTCAGCGAGCGGATCTGCCAGTCGCATTGCAGGCTCGCGCCTCCATTGGTCCACCAGTTCATGGGCCTGTTGCATCAGTTCAAGGGTTGATTTTCCGGCTACCTGCATCGGGAATCGGGCAATTGCCACAGCATTCGCTGCTTGTCCGCTGCGGTCACCGGCGTCCCCCCTTAAAGAGATCGGCACGTTGACTCGCAGTGACTCCGCGCTACTGCCATGCCGAGCGTGATATACCTGCATTCCGGTCATCACGGCAGCCATGAAGGCATCGTTGACACTCAAATCGCGTGACTTTGCAGCATTGCGTATTTCGGCGAATGGCATTTCCAATGTGCCAAATGTGTACGTGGTCCCCCGCGCGGTCAATATTGGTGAGAGTGGCGCGTCATAGACCGTCGTCGCGCGGGTTATGGAACCGATCGTTTCCACAGTCTTTTCATACGCCAAGGCGGGATCCGTGAGAGCGGTTCTCGCTAGCCGCAGTGCGGTCCCAAGTAGCCCTTTTGCACCGTCGGCGATCCGCTCAAGGTTGTCCATTGAATTAGCCATGAAAAGGTCCTGCCAGTTGACATCAACACCCACAGGGGCGGCAGGCGGAACAGGTTCATCAGGATTCGTATCTGGTGCGAATTCAAAGAGCGTTAACGCGATCATGACCGTCGCGGCGCCATCGGCAATTGAATGGTGCAATTTGAGTAAGAACGCACTATGACCGCCTGGCAGACCTTCGATGAGCGTTGCTTCCCACAACGGTCGATTGTGATCAAAGTCCCCCAAACTAATTCTGCGGGCATCAGACAACAAGTCATTCCAGCCACCACCTTCGGGAAGTCGATAGCGACGCACGTGAAAATCTAAATCAAAATCAGGATCAATACTTAATCGAGGAGCATAGAAACCGATGGATCCATAAAGGGGACGCATTCGAAGTTCAGGGACGAAAAGTGTCAGTCGCTCGAGTCGTGACCGCAGCCGATTCCAATCAGGAGCCGAATCCAAGATCGCCATAGCCACGACAGTGGAACGCATAGTTGGATCCCCGCTGGCAGTTCGAAACGTTGCCGCATCCCAACCTCGGAGTTGCTTGCCAACAGAATCCGACACCATGTCTAACCGACCGCATCCATAATTTCATCAGATACGTCAAAGTTCGCGTACACGTTTTGGACGTCGTCGCTGTCCTCAAGGGCTTCCAACATACGAAAGAGTTGCGTTGCACCCTCTTCATCCATGGGCACGGTCATGCTGGGCATAAATGTGGCCTCGGCCGACTCATAGTCAATACCAGCTCCTTGTAAAGCCTTGCGCACTGCGACAAAATCGGTCGCCTCGGAAACAATCTCAAATGATTCACCGTGGTCATTGACTTCTTGCGCACCGACTTCCAACACTGCATCAAGAATCTGATCTTCAGAAACTTCTTGACCATCTGAGGATTTATTAACAATCACAACACCTTTTCGACCGAAAAGATATGAGACGCTTCCGGGATCGGCCATTGAACCACCATTTCGCGTCATGGCGACGCGGACCTCAGAAGCCGCACGGTTGCGGTTGTCGGTGAGACATTCAACAAGTACCGCAACACCCCCTGGCCCGTAACCCTCGTACATGATGGTTTGCCAATCGGCGCCACCCGTTTCAACACCGGAGCCGCGCTTAACAGCCCGCTCAATATTGTCCAATGGCACCGAGTTCTTGCGGGCCTTTTGAACAGCGTCGAAGAGCGTGGGGTTGCCTTCGAGGTCTCCCCCACCTTGCCGAGCCGCGACCTCAATATTTTTAATCAACTTGGCAAAAAGTTTCCCACGACGAGCATCGATGACCGCTTTTTTGTGTTTGGTGGTTGCCCATTTGGAATGACCACTCATGAATTCCTCACCATCTCTACAAACAATTCATGGACCCGAGGGTCCGCGGTTAACTCCGGGTGAAATGACGTTGCCATCAATGTGCCATTTCGCACACCCACGATCCTACCCTCGTGTG
>CAMAVT010000069.1 GCA_945861775.1 Bifidobacterium breve | reverse complement strand
TCGCACCCGCCTAACGGCCAACGAGCCAGCCGACAGGAGCTCAAGATCCATGGTTGGCAGAGGCCCCGCCGCGGTACCGAAGTACACAACGGTGCCGTGCGCCTTGAGCATCTTCAGATCACGGAGTGCTTGAGCGCCGCCGTTGGCATCAAAAACGAGGTTTACGCCCTCTGGTGCAATCGCTCGAAGATCTTCAATGAGTTGGGCAGAATCGACGATTGCGGCTGTGGCTCCAAGTGCGAGTGGAATGGACGTCTTTGCTTGGCTGCCCACGATGGCTATAACGTGTGCGCCACGTTCTGTCAGCATCTGGGTGAGCAAGTGTCCGACGCCGCCGGCTGCTGCAAAGACAACCGCGCTGTCTCCCACGTGTACGGGAGCACATTGATACACGAGATACCACGCCGTCGTGCCTTGCATAAGTCCGGCAGCAGCAGTCTCGTTCGTCACCGATTCAGGAATCGGGACAAAGAATTTCGCTGGTCCCTGTACTTGCTCGGCGTAGCTACCCTGAATTTTCGACCAGGCAACGCGGTCACCGTAGTTGAAGTTGGAAACATCCGTAGCCATCGCGATTACGGAACCCGCACCTTCTACGCCCGGAATACCACTTGCCGGCAGTGGCGCAAGACCTTTGCGCTGCATAATGTCCCAGTAGTTCACGCCCACAGTCTCAACGGCAACCCGGATCTCGCCGGGCATCAGTTCGGGCAACACGGTTTCATTCAATGCCAAAACTTCAGGTCCACCCAGCTGATTAACGACCACACACTTCATCTGGGTAGTTTGCCATGGTGAGCCGGATTCCTTCCGTCGCACTGGTTGCGGCGGCCGGTGGGACGATAATTCAGGCTCGTCTCAATGCGCAGTTGGTGGAAGTAACTAATAATCCACTGGAAGTTTCACTTATCAATCTCAGCGTGGCGGCAGTCGTAGCAAGTTTGGTGGTCCTCCTTGCTCCCAGTCTTCGCGCTTCCTGGTGGGTGCTCATGCGAGCGATCAAGTCGGGGGAACTGCGACCTTGGCAACTCACTGGTGGAGCGCTAGGCGGTTATTACATTGCGATACAAGGAAGTGCCTCTCTTGCTGTAGGCGTTGCCGTCTTCACCATTGCTGTGGTCGCGGGACAAACCGGTACGGCACTTCTAGTAGACCGCCTTGGAATCGGCCCTATGGGCCGCAAAGATGTTTCTGCCGCTCGAATTGCTGCCGCATTGCTCGCTGTGTTAGCAGTTGCTACGGCGGCTTCTGGGCGGATCGGTCGAGCTGATGTCAGTGTCATCGCCATTATTGGAGTTCTCAGTTTTGCAGCTTCGGCCGGCGCTGCGAGCGCTTTTCAACAGGCAGTGAACGGGAGAGTGGGTGCGGTCACTCGCCATGGCATTACTGCAGCATGGTTGAACTTTGTCGTGGGCGCCGGGCTCATGGCGGGCGTCGTTGCGCTTGTCGATTTGGCGAGGGGCCCCGCGTGGGCACCGATCCCTACTGATCACTGGTGGATGCTAATTGCTGGAGTTTTCGGACTCATTTACATCGCGACCGTTGCTTGGGTTGTTCGAACTGTTGGGGTTTTAGTAACGTCACTGCTTACGTTGGTGGGCTTGCTGGTCGGCTCCGTCATCTCGGACGTTGTTGCCCCGACAACGGGGTCGGTCATCACATGGCAGTTGATCGCGGGCCTTGTTTTGACCTGGTTTGCCGTCATGCTTGCCTCGAAAACCTCGCACAGGTAGAAAAGACCGCTTTCATTAAATCGAGGCTAACCGGTGCATTTCGTCCCGGCGGGTGGAAAAATCAAGGAAATTAAGAAATATGTCATACAAAAGATAAATTTAGGTATAGCATTTTGCGCGGCTGCACTTTCGATACGAATAGAACAGGGGATCACAATGGATTCAGCAGATCTTGGCTCCGAGAGGGGCGGTTCGCTATCTTCGACCAGTCTTGAGAAAGGACGGTTAGGGGTCTCTTCGATTTCGGCTTTGGTCATTTCGGCCGTAGCTCCCATCTCAGTACTGGCCGCTGGCATCCCCGTAATTTTCGCGATTCAGGGTGCTGCAACACCGGCCATCTTCATTATCGCAGGTGCGCTCTACGCGATATTTGCCGTGGGGTACGTCGCGATGAGCCGACATATGGTGAACGCGGGTGGCTTTGTTGCATACATTGATCGCGCATTTGGCAAGCGAGCAGCAACGGCCATGGCGTATGTGACGGTACTGTTTTATTTCGCCTCGATTATTGCCTTCTATGCGATTTCGGGTGCAGTTGCGGCTGACATTCTTGGCATGTTTGACCAGTACAAGATCATAACTTTTGCCTTCTTGATTCTGGTCGCAATTGTGGGGCTTTCAGGGGTCCAGCTGAATGCGCGCGTGCTTCTCATCCTGCTCGCTGTTGAGGCCGTGACAATTATTGTTCTCGATGTGGCGCTCGCGCTTCAAGGCGGTCCCGATGGCTACTCTCTGGCAGGTTTTGACCCAAGTCTCGTATTCGGTGCAGGCTTTGGTGTCGCGTTGCTGTTAGCAATGGTGTGCTTCAGCGGATTGGAAGCATCGGTTGTTTTCTCCGAAGAAGCGATAAATCCGCGGCGAACAATACCGCGTGCGGTGTACCTTTCATTGGGTGCAGTTATCGTTGTCTACGCAATCTCAGCATGGCTGATGACTGTTCAGGTGGGAACTCAAGCGGCATCTATCGCCCCTGAGCAGATCGGTAGTTTCTTCTTCGATGTAGCTTATGGAGCGCTCGGTGAGGGTTTTGCAACCTATTTGAGTTACCTTGTCATCTTGAGTTTTCTAGCGCTGTTCATTGGCTTTCAGAATCTCATTACGCGCTACGTGTTTGCACTTGGTAGAGCGGGCGCCCTTCCCAGGGGACTTGGCCGAACGAACGGTCGCGGGACTCCCGTAGTTGCGTCGTTGGCAGTCTCTGCTGTTATAGCAGTTGTTCTGGGTATTTTCACTTTTGGCGGAGCCGACCCGTTCACAGTCACGTACGCCTGGCTTGTAGGTCTAGGAACTGTTGGATTGTTGATCTCTTTGTGCGCTGTAAGTGTGTCCGTTATTGTGTTCTTCTCACGAACCAAACTAGAGACTAATCCTTGGACGACTGTGATTGCTCCAGCAATTTCTGGCATCGGACTTGTGATTGTGCTCGTCCTTGCACTCACAAACTACGAGATTCTCGGTAGCGCCCCTGAATCAGCCAAATTGTTGCTGATCCTGATCCCCGTGGCAGCACTCTTAGGTTGGGCTGTTGCAGAATTTCGCATTCGATCCGGAAAGACCCTTGACTATTCGGCTGAACTGAGTGGATAAACCGGGAGGTTAGATCTGTGAAGTCCACATTGGTGAGTCGTGAATTCGATCCTGAAGCACCACCTCAGAACATCTTAGATTCGTTACTCCCTAGTGAGATTCGTACCGCCGCAGCGGCGATACGAGGAGTACTCGGAGATGCAACCGAGGTGCTTTTCTCGCTCATGCTCTTGGAGGAACCATCTCGGGAGTCAAGCGTTGGGACACCACCGGAACGTCGTGTCCGAGTCGTGACGCTGGATCAGCGTACCCACATGACGGAAGAGTGGGTGGTAGCTCTCCCACACGGTGAAGTAGTTGGCCACGACAATCTCACGGCAAGAGGAATCACGGCTCAACCTCCAATTGTCGTCGACGAATTCATTGAAGTTGAGAGAATCGTGAAGGAATCAGCCGAATGGCAGGCGGCGATGCGTAAGCGAGGTGTCACCGACTTCGAAATCGTCCAGGTGGATCCTATGTCTGCTGGAAATTTTGGTTTTGAGAATGAACGTGGTCTGCGCATTGTTCGAGCGGTTTGCTATCTCCCAAAAAACCTACAGGACAATGCCTATGCGCATCCAATCGATGGGCTTGTGACGTATGTAGATCTGACAAATGGACAAGTTCTTACGGTTGTTGACGATGAGCTTTTCCCGATTCCTGACGAGGACTCCAACTTTCATGATGACAACGGCGTGGTGCCGCGCGATGATCTGAAGCCACTGGAGATCATTCAACCGGAAGGTCCGAGTTTCACGGTTGATGGATGGAAAGTCTCTTGGCAAAAGTGGTCTTTCCGAGTGTCGATGAATGCTCGCGAAGGGATGGTGCTCCACGACATTTGCTACGACGATGACGGTCAAATCCGTACCGTTGTAGATCGTATGGCGTTTGCTGAAATGGTGGTTCCCTACGGAGATCCCCGCCCTTCTCATTTCTGGCGCAGTGCTTTTGATGTTGGCGAATATGGATTGGGTGCTCTTGCTAACTCCCTGAGTTTGGGTTGTGATTGTCTGGGCTCAATTTATTATTTTGATGCTTACTTCTGTGATGCAGGTGGGAATCCGTACACATTGGACCGAGCCATCTGTCTCCACGAAGAGGATTTTGGAGTTTTGTGGCGTGGTGCAAATTGGCGTCAGGGCGGTAGTTGGGTTCGCAGGTCCCGTAGATTGGTCATCTCCTATTGGACGACCGTCGGCAATTATGATTATGGATTTTTTTGGTACTTCTACCAGGACGGCACGATCCAGTGTGAGGTTAAGCTAACTGGAATTATTCAAACGGCCTACCTAGCTCCCGGTGATTCATCTCCTTATCTAGGTCGGGTGGCCCCAGAGTTGGCAGGCCAACACCATCAACATATGTTCTGTGTTCGTATTGATCCTGCCGTGGATGGCCAACTCAACTCCGTCGTTGAAGTAGATGCAGTCCCAGTGCCGATGGGACCGGGCAATCCTTATGGAAACGCTATCGGGAAGCGGTCTACCTTCCTTGAAAGTGAATCTGAAGGTAGACGTGAGACCAATCTTGAGAGTGGACGTGTGTGGCAGATCGTAAACGAAGAGTCAATCAATGAGTTTGGTTCCCCAGTTTCTTACAAGCTCATTCCTGCTCAGACAGCAATGATGATCGCTGATGCTGATTCGAGTGTGGCCCGAAGAGCGATGTTTGCCAAGTCCGCCTTATGGGTAACTCGCTATAACGAGCGTGAGAGGTATCCGTCGGGAGAGTTTCCCAACCAACATCCAGGCGGCGATGGCTTACCGTTATGGATGGAAGCTAATCGTGGGCTACGCCAAGAACCCGTAGTGCTCTGGCATTCTTTCGGGACAACGCACTTCGTCCGGCCTGAAGATTGGCCAGTAATGCCGGTTGAGTACGTGGGATTCTCCTTGAAGCCATTTGGCTTTTTCCGTCGTAATCCTGCGTTGGATGTTCCTCCATCGAGTACTTGCCACTGATGAATCGAGATAGTCTCGATGATGCAGAGTTGCTGCAGTGGTTTGAAAGTGTCGTTTCTGAGTCAACTGGCCGATATCCGGGTGATCCAAAGACGGTGACGTATGGGAGTCATCCTCTGCAGGTTATGGACCTGTGGGGTGACTTGACTTCCCAGCTCTGGGTCGTGTCAATTCATGGTGGCTACTTTGCCGCGGAATATGACAGAACCGTCAACGAGCCGTTGTCGCGTCGATTAGCGTCCGAGGGAATGGCAGTCGCAAACATTGAATATCGCCGAGCAGGTTCTGTCGCCGATCCCCGAGAAACGGTGAATGACGTCCGCGCTGCAATTGCAGAGGTAATACTTCTCGCTCCTGCGGAAAGTCGAGTAGTTGTTATCGGACATAGCGCAGGCGGCTACCTCGCCATCACGGGGGCAACACATGATGGTGTCCACGCGGTCCTCCCCTTGGCACCCGTGACTGACCTCGCCGGAATTGCAATTGGTGGTTGGGATGAGGGAGAGATTGCGAAATGGATCGGGAAGCCGTTGGGTGATACCTCCGGTGTCTGGGAAGAGTTACAGCCAGATCAAATTGGGTTGACGCACGCGCCGATTGTTGTGATCCACGGAAGCGACGATCGAGTTGTTCCGGTTGAGCACACTCATGAATTTTTGGACAGGCATAGAGGTGTAAAGCTTGTTGAACTTGCTGAAGTGGGGCACTACGAGTTTCTCGATCCAGAGAGTGACAGTATTGCGACCTTGATTTTTGAGATCCAGCAAAGTTTTCGGTGATATGCCACATTGCCTATATCGACCATGCTCCGCCATAATGAGCGGACTATGCCAGCAGTTGTTCACCATGTCGAAGTCACCGAGTCAGAGATTGACGCCCTGGCGATCAAGGCTTTGGTGAGTGATTCATCCACGGGCGCCGTTGTCTTATTCAGTGGAGATGTAAGAGACCACGACCACGGGCGGTCAGTAGTTTCTTTGACCTATGAAGGTCACCCATCGGCACAGGAAGTTTTGGAAACCGTGGTTAATGACTTTGCGGCAGACTCAAACGTCACGGGAATTGCCGCGGTTCACAGGGTGGGGGAGATCCCAATTGGCCAGGCTGCATTGGTTGTTGTTGTGGCTAGCTCCCACCGCGGTGACGCCTTTACAGCAGCGGGTGCTTTAGTTGACCTCATTAAAGAGAAACTTCCCGTGTGGAAGCATCAGTTTTTTGCCGATGGAACAGACGAGTGGGTGAATTGCGCGTGAGTGGATCTAAACAACTCGTTGACACGTATGGTCGAGTGCATCGTGACTTACGCGTGTCATTAACCGACCGTTGTTCGCTGCGCTGTACCTACTGCATGCCTGCAGATTTTTCGGATTGGATCGCCAACGACAAACTTTTGTCGACTGATGAACTCATCACGGTAATTGGTCTTTGCGTGGATGCTGGAATCACTCAGGTTCGACTGACCGGTGGTGAACCACTCTTGCGTCGGGACATTGTTGAGGTAGTGCGTCGAATAAACGAATTACCCCAACCACCTCGAATTTCTCTGACAACAAATGCACTGCGGTTGGCCGAGGTTGCGCAGGAACTCAAAGATGCGGGGCTTACGCGAGTCAATGTGTCACTGGACACCCTTGACCCTGTTCGATTTAAAGAGATGACTCATCGTGATCGATTCCATGACGTGATTGAAGGAATCGAGGCGGCTAAGGCCGCTGGTCTTACGCCACTAAAAGTAAATGCGGTCCTGCTCAAGGGAGTCAATGATGATGAAGCAATCCCGCTCCTTCGACATGCACTGGCCAATGATTGGAATCTTCGATTCATTGAGCAAATGCCATTGGATGCTGGAGACTTGTGGGCTCGTCCAGTCATGGTCACGGCAGATGAAATTCAGAGCGAACTTGAACGTGAATTTGAATTGACCCCGGTACCAAGTCGAGGATCTGCGCCAGCCGAAGAGTTTTACGTCAACGGTGGCCCAGAAACAGTAGGGATTATCGCGAGTGTGACCAGACCGTTCTGTGCAGCATGTGATCGCTTGCGGTTGACTGCCGACGGCCAATTTCGAAACTGTCTCTTTGCCCGTGAGGAAACTGATGTGCGTGCGATATTGCGCTCGGGCCTCCCTCAGTCTGAAATCGATGCAGGAGTGCAGGCAATAATTGAGTCGGTTACTAAGTCAAAGTTACCGGGACATGGAATAAATGACCCTAACTTCATCAAGCCCGACCGCCCCATGAGCGCAATTGGCGGTTAAGTTTAACCTCCAGAAAATGGCGGCATAACATCAATTTGTTGCCCCGAATGAATATCGCAGTCGCCCGATCTTCCAAATGAATGACCGTCGACAATAAAAGAGCATTGAGGGATTACCGATGCCAAGCCAGGAATTTGTTGAATCAGCTCAGCCTTAATTTCCACGAGGGACGCAGCTTCGACGGTAAGGAAATCTTGCTTTGCCGCATGGCGCGCGGCGGCATACAAATTAACCGTGACGCTCAACGTGGGGCACCCGGGTGAATCGGGCCGCTCGTCCGTGCGAGTGGTTGACCGCCACCACCCCAGCGGTGTTGCACGATTTCGGCGCAAATACTAATTGCGGTTTCTTCGGGCGTGCGAGCGCCGATATCGAGTCCAATTGGTGAATGTATGCGCGCAAGTTCAGAATCAGAAACGCCAGCCTCTCGCAATCGGGTGATTCGATCTTCGTGGGTGCGCCGTGAACCCATGGCACCTATATAACCAGCTTTTGTTCCTAGTGCGACTTTCAGAGCGGGGACGTCAAACTTTGGATCGTGTGTAAGGACAGCAATGACGGTTCGTTCATCAACTTCCTGTTGCTCAAGCCAGCGGTGTGGCCAATCAACAACAACCTGGTCAGCTTCCGGAAAACGTTTGGCCGTGGCAAAAATTGGGCGGGCATCACACACCGTCACGACATAGCCGAGCAGTTTGGCAACCCGAACCAAAGCTGCTGAAAAATCGATGGCCCCAAAAACAAACATTCGCGCCGGTGGGGCAAAGCTCGCCACGAATACGGTTAACCCTTCACCGAGGCGTTCACCTTCGGGTCCGTATTCAATTGTTCCCGTGAGCCCGGCGGCCAGCATGCCGAGTGCATCGTCTCGGACCGTTTCATCGAGGCGATCGGTTCCCAGCGAACCCGATGTTGAATCCGGTTGAATCACTAAATGTCGGCCAACAAAATGCGGACCCTTAATTATTGTTGCGATGCAAACAGGATCGCCTTGATCAATTCGAGCGGCTATCTCAGGCAGCTCTGGCCAGGTATCTTTATTTACCGGCTCAACAAATACTTCGAGGATTCCGCCACAGGTCAGCCCTACCGCGAATGCATCATCGTTGCTGACCCCGTAATGTTCAAATCGGGGAATGCCGTCCGCGATTACTTCATTGCACACTTCAAAGAGAGCACCTTCTACGCACCCGCCACTGACACTTCCGACAGCTTCACCTTCGGGTGTAACCAACATGGACGCTCCCGCTGGTCTCGGGGCGGAGCGCCAGGTCTGGACAACGGTCGCCATTGCAGCACCACCAGATTGATGAGCGGCTAATAGTTCTGTGATTACTTCTCGCATGGTGATCCGAGTCTAAGTCCATGCCATTGAATTATTCAATTATCCTGTATTGCGCCCTCGCTTGGCTATCATCCATATATTCGGTAAGGGTCGGTATTTGGCAGGGGTCGGCATGGCAAACAAATCCAGGAAAAGGTGATTGATGTGTACGACATCGCTTTGAGTGTCGCGGCATGTGTTCGCTCGGGCACCCGAGCCGATATTGCCTGGATGGTGTTGCCTACGGCATCTGATGAAGCATTGGCCTTAACTCCGGGTGGAGGAAGGATTGGTCGGTTAGCATCGGGAGCTTTTGACGGGTTGTTGACCGACGCGGCAGCCCGGCACCTGTCCACGGGTCGGCTGGTTGATCATGTGGTGAGTGAGATGGAAAGCCCCATGTGCGAACTCCCCGCAGGGACCGCGGTCAAGTTCCTCGTAGTTCCAGCGGACCAGTTCCCGTCCCAGACGTGGTCGCTTTTGCTCGATCACAGCCCGCTGGTCGTTGTAGCCTCAATGTCGGAAGACATGGTTACGGCCATAAATGTTGAGGCTGGCGGCGCCGATGCACGGCCCATGGTGAACGTGGAAATCGACTCGATCACCACTGTCCTGGCACCCATCCCACGATTGATCATTGCGGGAGGCGGCCCCATCGCCGACGCACTAGCAGCGCAGGCGGCCCTACTTCAATGGAAGGTTGCTGTTGAGCCCCGCCCCAATGCGATGGCAGGGCTGGCTGCCACCCTCTCTCCGATCGATTCTGTGGTCGTTATGGGCCACGACGTCGAAGTTTCATCGGGGTGCCTGATGGCGGCCTTGGAAAGTGACGCGGGGTATATCGGCGCGCTGGGTTCGTTGGCAATGCAGAACTCCCGGGCCGATTGGCTCGCTTACCGTGAGGTCACGGATCTGTCCAGGGTGCATGGACCGGCCGGCCTTGATATCAAGGCTGCCACCCCCGAAGAAATCGCGGTCGCGATCGTGGCCGAGGCAATTGCGGTTCATCGGCAATAATTTTTGGATTTGCCGTGCGGATTCCATATCTGAGTCATACGATAGGAATACTTTCAAAAAGCAATAGGTATCAGGAAGTTTTAGTATCCAGGGAAGCAAATCAACTGAAGGGGCTAAACATGCCGGTTGAATCCTCAGGGCAGGAACGCGGGAACCCGCGCATGTTTGCCCTCATTGAAAACTCCCCGAAAACAGGTGATAGCCCAACGGTGTGGGCATTTCCACAGTTCGTTGAATTCCTGAAAGTTGCGGGTCAACCTGTTCAAGGCCCTTGGCCGCCACACCAAGAGCCACGCCCCGATCCTGATGCAGATTCCATGCCAACAGCAGTCCCCGACACCGGTCACTAAAGCAGAAGAGGAACGAATGTATCCGTCACGATTTTCCTACGACGCACCAACTTCTGTCGAAGAAGTTATTGCGATCCTTGACCAAAACGGTGGAGAAGCAAAAGTATTAGCCGGAGGCCAGAGTCTGATCCCGATGCTCAAACTTCGCTTCGCCTCACCTGCGCGCGTCGTTGATATAAATGGGATTCCTGGTCTTGAGTATCACCGCCTTGATCCCGATGGCACTTTGCGCATTGGGGCGCTATGCCGACACGAGGATCTGGAATTCAGCAAACTTCTTGGCAATTTCCCCACATTGGCTCAGGCATCGTCCCTTGTTGCGGATCCAATCGTGCGAACACGTGGAACTTTTGTTGGTTCACTGTGCCACGCTGACCCACAGGGAGACTGGTCCGCAACCATGATTGCCCTTGGTGGAAAAATCATTGCGCAAGGACCAAATGGTCGTCGGGAAATTGAAGCCCGCGATTTCGTCCTCGGTCCATTCGTCAATGCCCTCGCATTTAACGAGGTTGCCGTGGAAGCAATCGTTCCGCCGGCCAAAGGTAAAGCTCTCGGCGGTTACTTAAAGTTGGAGCGTCGCGTCGGTGACTTCGCCACTGCCTCGGTTGCCATAGCTCTCGACGTTGACGGTGACATTGTGACGCGCGCCGGGTGCGCACTCGCTGGAGTAGGCGGCCGGACCATCGATGCAAACGATGCAATCTCAGTACTGGTCGGCAAGTCTCTGACTGCGGAGAGCATAAAAGAAGCAGCCGAGGCGGTTGCTGCTGCAGCAGAGCCACGCACCGATCACAGAGGATCGGGCTCCTACAAGCGTCACATCGTGGAAACATTTGTCACTCGAATACTGTCCAACATTGCCAATAGCGAGCAGAAAGCAGCCTGAACATGACTAGCCTCTATGACGAAGTACAGGCAGCTCCTGCTGCTGGAGTAGAAGTTCGCCGGATCACGGTTAATGTCAACGGAACGGACAGAACCGTTGATGTAGAGCCGCGACTGCTCCTTGCGCACCTGTTGCGCCAAGCATTGCAACTCACCGGAACGCACAGTGGCTGCGACACGTCCGGTTGCGGCGCGTGTACCTTTTTAATGGATGGTCGCCCCGTCAAGAGT
>CAMAVT010000068.1 GCA_945861775.1 Bifidobacterium breve | reverse complement strand
TGCCGTGAGTTTTGTTGGCTCAACCCCGATCGCCAAATACATTTATGCGACGGGAACAGCCAACGGAAAGCGCGTTCAGGCACTGGGTGGAGCAAAGAACCACATGGTTGTGCTCCCAGATGCCGACATCAATATGGCTGCCGATGCCTCCGTGAGCGCCGGTTTCGGCTCCGCTGGTGAACGCTGCATGGCCATCTCTGTCGTTGTTGCCGTTGGCGATGTAGCGGACCCCCTGATTAAAGCGATTTCTGAGCGCATTCCAGCTTTGAAGGTGGGACCCGGCACTGATCCAGTTAATGAGATGGGACCGCTTATCACCGGTCAACATCGCGACAAGGTTGCCTCCTATATTGCAGGAGCTGCCGCAGAGGGCGCGACCGTCATTGTTGATGGTCGCGAGGGTTCACTACCTGAAAAGGGCTACTTCCTCAATCCATCATTGATTGATCATGTTCGACCAGGCATGAAAGTGTATGACGACGAAATTTTCGGTCCAGTACTTTCAGTCATTCGTGTTGACACCTACGAAGAAGCCGTCACGCTGATTAATGACCACCAATACGGGAATGGCACCGCAATTTTCACCCGTGACGGTGGAGCTGCACGCCAATTCCAATTTGATATTCAAGTAGGAATGGTGGGTATCAACGTGCCCATCCCTGTACCAGTGGGCTACTACAGCTTTGGTGGTTGGAAAGCATCGATCTTTGGCGATGCCAATATGTATGGGCCAGCCGGTATTGAGTTTTACACTCACACAAAGACCGTCACTTCTCGTTGGCCGGATCCTTCAACTAGTTCTGTCGATCTGGGATTCCCTCAGACTCGCTAAGTGCCCCGAAAACTATTCGCTTCTGAAAGGTGACAGCCATGGATTTTGGTGTGGTTATGCAGTGCACTCCCCCGGCTGCACGGGTCGTTGATCTTGCGTGCAAGGCAGAAACATACGGGTTCAAATACGTCTGGACCTTTGACTCACATATTTTGTGGGAGGAGCCATATGTTATTTACAGCAAGATTCTTAACGAAACCCGCAACGTAATCGTCGGGCCGATGGTGACAAATCCGGCCACTCGGGATATCACGGTCACTGCCTCGGTTTTTGCAACATTAAATGAAATGTATGGAAACCGAACCGTTATCGGAATTGGCCGTGGTGACTCCGCCGTTCGAGTAACTAACGGTAAGCCAGTGAATGTTGCGGACCTTCGGGAAGCCGTTGTCAATCTCAAAGCTCTGGTTAACGGCGAGTCCGTCAACTACCACGGCAATGACGTTCGTCTCCCCTGGGCAGCAGAAAGCCGCACCCCCGTGTGGGTAGCGGCCTACGGCCCCAAGGTACTTGCTCTGACCGGTGAAGTGGGTGACGGATTCATCCTGCAACTTGCCGACCCTGCCATCGCAGAGTGGACAATTAAGGCTGTAAAAGATGCAGCGAAAGCAGCCGGCCGGGACCCCGACGCGGTGAAAATTTGCGTAGCTGCCCCTGCCTATGTCACCGAGGACATTGCCCATGCCCGGGATCAACTTCGTTGGTTCGGCGGCATGGTCGGCAATCACGTGGCTGACATTGTTGACCGCTACGGACACGCTGAAGATGGTGGTGGAGCAGTGCCGCAGGCCCTCACCGACTACATCAAGGGTCGAAAGGGTTATGACTACAACGATCACGGTCAGGCGGGAAACACCCATGCCGACTTCGTCCCTGATGAAATCATCGATCGTTTCTGTATTATTGGGCCACCCGAGGAGCAGATCCGCCGCCTCGAAGAACTCAAATCACTCGGTGTTGATCAGTTCGCCCTCTACCTGCAGCATGACGACAAAGATCACACATTGGCCGAATACGGTGAAAAAGTGATTCCTGCCGTCTCAGAGAAGTTCAAAGCCAAAAAGTAAAGATGGCCTCAACTCGTGATCGAATCTCAAGAGGATCTGTTTCTCTTTTGTGGGCTCTGGCCGGAATTGTTCTCATTGCAATCCTGTGGGAGCTCACAAAACTCTTGGGAACCATAATCGAACTTCCTTTTAGTTCCTCCGACCGGGCGATGCCCCACACTCATGTGCATCCCCATGGAATCGCAATTACTTAACTCTCCAAATTAGCCATTACGTGCTTAATCCGGGTGTAATCCTCGAATCCATACATGGACAAATCTTTACCGTAACCCGAGTGCTTGAATCCTCCGTGTGGCATTTCAGCCACGAGTGGGATGTGCGTATTGATCCACACGCAACCAAAATCAAGTCCCTTGGCCATGCGCATCGCACGACCAAAGTCCTTTGTCCAAACAGATGATGCAAGACCATAATTCACACCATTTGCATAGGACAAAGCCTGCGCTTCATCGGTAAATTTCTGAATAGTGACCACCGGACCAAATATTTCATCTTGAATCATTTCGTCATCTTGTTGGAGTCCTGCAATCACTGTCGGCGAAATATAAAAGCCGCGATTACCTTGTCGAGAGCCACCCGTTACCACTTTGGCGTGCTTAGGTGCACGCTCAATAAAGCCGAGCACTCGTTCCATTTGTCCAGCGTTGTTCACCGGAGGAACGAGCGCCTCTCCCGTTGGGCCGTCCTCAAACGTTGTTGACAACGCGGCGGCCGCTTCGGCCATGGCTGCAACGAAGTCGTCATAAATCCGGGGGGCGACCAGCATCCGAGTAGCAGCTGTGCAGTCTTGCCCGGCATTGAAGAATCCCGCAACGGCTAACCACTCCGTAGCCGCTTCAATGTCTGCGTCGTCAAAAACTACAACCGGAGCCTTGCCGCCCAGTTCTAAATGGACTCGTTTGACATCCATTGCAGCCGAAGCCGCAACTTGCATGCCCGCTCGAACTGACCCCGTAATGGACACCATTTGCGGAGTCTTGTGCTCAACCAGTTCCTTACCCGTATTGCGATCACCACACACCACATTGAATACACCATCGGGGAGAGCTCCCGACGCAGCAATGAGTTCCGCCATTTTCAGTGTTGATGCCGGCGTAGTGTCACTCGGCTTAAGCACAACCGTATTTCCCGCAGCGATGGCCGGGAAAAACTTCCAGGCCGCCATCATCATGGGGTAATTCCACGGGGTAACTTGGCCGATCACACCTATGGGCTCCCGGCGGACCATCGAGGTAAAACCTGCCATGTATTCACCGGCTGCTTTACCTTCAAGAATGCGGGCGGCTCCGGCGAAAAATTTAATTTGATCAATCATTGGTGGGATTTCTTCGACCATGGTGACCGGAATTGGCTTCCCGGTATTTTCACTCTCAACGGCAACAAGTTCCTCGGCATGTTCCTCGAAAGTTTGGGCAATGGTCAACAAAGCTTGTTGGCGCTGCGATGGTGTGGAATTCTTCCACGACTCAAATGCAGTCGCGGCGACGGCATAAGCGCGATCAATGTCAGTGGCATCAGAAATTGGTGCCGTGGCAAAAACCTCACCCGTTGACGGGTTCACCAGTTCACTAAAAGCTCCTTTTTGCGTGTCAACGAATTCCCCGCCCACGAAGTTTCTTAGTACCTGTGTCATTTTTTCCTCCAGTTAGCGACTAACGGCACCGTATCCTAAACTGCCCACGTTCACTAGATTTTTTCAGATTTACTTGCGGTTTTCGTCGTTAAATGGGTAAATTGACACGGAAAGACTTGATTTTTCGGCAGAATAGGGCCAAAGTGAGCACATGGCTCGAAAATCTGCACCCCTTGATGAAGCATCGCGCGCAATTATTGAACAACTTCAGCAAGATGGTCGCAGACCATATGCAACGATCGGGAAAGCGGTTGGTTTATCCGAAGCTGCGGTTCGTCAGCGGGTCCAAAAATTACATGACCAAGGTGTTATGCAAATTGTTGCGATCACTGACCCCGCTCAGCTTGGTTTTCTTCGTTCGGCAATGATCGCAATTAAAATTCATGGTGATGTGGAGGCGGTATCCAAACAGATTGAACAACTACCGGAGATTTCCTATCTGGTAATTGTGACCGGGAAGTATGACCTTTTGGCTGAATGTGTCGCCGAAGACGATGATCACCTTCTCAATGTCACTAATTCTCAGATCCGAAACATCCCAGGAGTTGTTTCAACAGAAACATTCGTTTATCTCGGACTTCGCAAACAAACCTATAGTTGGGGAATCAAATGACAACCACACCGCAATCCGCTACCGAATCAGGATCAGATCGACTCGCAGACAAAGCTCGTGATCACCTCTGGATGCATTTCACCCGTCACTCGACCTACTACGACGGTGGCCATGTTCCGGTCATTACTAAGGGCAAAGGCGCATATATCTGGGATGATCAAGGCAATAAGTATTTTGATGGACTCTCCGGACTATTCGTTGTCCAAGCGGGCCATGGACGCAGAGAGCTTGCCCAGGCAGCAGCCAAGCAGGCGGAAGAGTTAGCCTTTTTCCCCATTTGGTCCTATGCACACCCCAATGCAATTTTGCTTGCTGAGCGACTGGCGCATTTAGCACCGGGTGATTTAAACCGCGTGTTTTTTACCTCGGGTGGTGGCGAAGCCGTAGAGAGCGCGTGGAAACTTGCCAAGCAGTATTACAAGCTGACCGGTAAGCCAACGAAAACTAAGGTGATTAGTAGGGCAATTGCATACCACGGCACCCCGCAAGGAGCACTCAGCATTACCGGTATTCCCGCTGCCAAGATTCCATTTGAGCCGCTTGTCCCCGGTGGGGTTAAAGTTCCGAACACGAACTTTTATCGTGCCCCTGAGGAGTACCGCGGAGACGAAAAAGCCTTTGGTCTTTGGGCAGCAAACCGAATTGCTGAAGCAATTGAATTTGAAGGCGCGGACAGTGTCGCAGCAGTATTCATTGAGCCGGTCCAAAACTCTGGCGGGTGCTTTCCTCCTCCCCCCGGTTACCTTGAACGCGTTCGCGAGATCTGCGATGAATACGACGTACTGATGGTGGCCGACGAAACCATTACCGCTTTCGGTCGGATCGGTGACTATTTTGCAATGAATCGATTCGGTGTCACTCCCGACATCATTACGTGCGCCAAGGGCATGACTTCTGGTTACTCCCCGCTGGGAGCAATGATCGCCAGTGATCGTCTCTTCGAGCCGTTCAAACACGGGACAACCTCCTTCCTCCACGGATACACGTGGGGTGGTCATCCCGTTTCAGCTGCGGTTGCAATGGAAAACCTCGACATCTTTGAGCGTGAAGGCCTCAACCAAAATGTGCTCGAGAATGAAGGAAATTTCCGTCGCACACTCGAAAAACTGAGCGACATACCGATCGTCGGTGACGTTCGCGGAGCCGGTTATTTCTACGGAATTGAACTTGTCAAAGACAAAAAAACTCGCGAAACATTTAATGACGATGAGTGTGAACGACTCTTGCGTGGCTTTCTGTCGAAAGCACTATTTGCAAACGGCCTGTACTGCCGCGCTGACGATCGTGGTGACCCCGTAATTCAACTCGCGCCTCCACTCACCATCGGTCAGAAAGAGTTCGATGAAATCGAGGGGATTTTGCGAAACGTGTTAACCCAAGCCCTCGAAGTTTTATAGGGGTTACGCGTGGCCAAAGCCGTCAAGAGTTCACGAACAACCGTCAAGCGCTTACCAGAAAAAGCTCGGACTGATGTTGCAACATTGCACGCGGTTCTCGATGCTGGTCTGGTTGCGCACGTCGGGGTCGTGGATCACGGGCAACCCATAGTTATACCCGTGGGTTATGCCCGTGATCAAGACTCGTTGCTCATTCATGGTTCGGCAGCCTCGCGGCTATTCAAATTATTGGACTCTGGCTCACCCGCGTGCGTCACGGTGACAATACTTGACGGTCTCGTTCTTGCTCGTAGCCTATTTGAATCAAGCATGAACTACCGATCCGTGATGATCTTTGGAACGGCAACCCGAATCAGTGGCACTGCCGAAGTGGATGCATTGAAGGTAATCACCGAGCACTTGATGCCTGGTCGTTGGGATCATGCACGGCAGCCTTCGCCCAAGGAGCTCAAGGCAACCATGACCCTGTCACTCCCCCTCAACGAATACTCAATCAAGATCAGCGAGGGTCCCCCCGGTGATGCTGATGAGGACTTAACGAGTGACGCAGGGAAAGCAATTTGGGCCGGACACATTCCGATCTATGAACAACTCGGTGTTCCCGTCCCCGACCAGTTCGTTCCGCAGGGAACTCCTGTCCCCGATTACGTAACCAATTGGACCCGGAAAAGATAAACGATGAACACCAGCCTTTGGTACTCCCAGATAACTGCACCTCGTCCGGTTTTTGATGGAACCCTTGACCGTGATCTCACCGTTGATCTTGCAATAGTTGGAGGCGGTTTTACAGGACTCTGGACCGCTTACTACGCCAACAAACTTGATCCAACTTTGAAAATTGCAATAATCGAATCTGAGTTTGTTGGATTTGGCGCGAGTGGTCGAAATGGTGGCTGGGTATCCGCTCTATTCCCCGCCCACTTCACATCCCTTGCGCGTGCGAGTTCACGGGATGCGGCACGTCGAATGCATCAAGTGATGGTCGCCAATATCAGCGACATTGGCCAGGTGGCACATTCACATAATTGGGATATCGATTGGGCACATGGTGGAACGGTGGTAGCTGCCCGCAGTTCCTTGCAAAACGACCGGGCATTGGCAGATGTAAAAGAATTCGCTGACTGGGGCTTTCCGCATGATTTGATTTATCTAACGGCGAAGCAAACCCGGGAGCGAATCAGCGCAACCGATATTGTGGGAGGCACTTTCACGCCCCATTGCGCCGCAATAGATCCTTATAAATTGGTTCGCGAAATCAGCACCTACCTGCAATCACGCGGAGTCTCCATTTTTGAGGGTACTCAAGCCACACGAATTGACGCAGGAGTGGTGCACACCACATGCGGCGCCGTGCATGCACCCAACATAATCCGGGCCACCGAGGGCTATACAAAATCATTGCGGGGTCAAAAGCGTTCGATCGCACCCGTTTACTCACTCATGGTGGCGACCCAGAAACTTTCCGCGAGTATCTGGGAAGAAATTGGACTGAGTGAGCGCGAGACTTTTTCAGACTACCGCAATCTGATTATTTATGGACAGCGCACAGCAGACGACCGGATCGCCTTTGGCGGGCGCGGTGCGCCGTATCACTTCAACTCAAAAATCTCTCCGGTCCAAGACATGAATCCGAGAGTTCACAACGACCTTCGAGCGACGTTGGTAGAACTATTCCCAGTCCTTGAAGGTATTGATTTCACTCATGCGTGGGGCGGGCCACTAGGCGTCGCCCGGGACTGGTGGGCAAGTTGTAATTTTGACCCAAGAACTGGGTTGGGCTCAAGTGGTGGCTACGTAGGTGACGGCGTAGGGACCGCGCACCTGGGTGGAAAAACTTTGGGCCACCTGATCACGGGAACAGAATCCGAACTCACCACACTTCCTTGGGTTAACCACGAATCGCGCAAATGGGAACCAGAACCACTCCGGTGGATGGGCACCAATCTTGGACTACAGGTCATGCAACGCGCGGATTCATATGAGGAAAAAACCGGGAAGAATTCACGGAGCGCGGCATACATGAACCGCATGCTCGGCCATTAGGTGATGTCAATCATGGTAATCTGCTGACATGCCTACAGGTCCCCTAGAACTCTTTTCCCTTGACCATCTGTCAAGTGCCGAAGACCGAGCCATGGCAGCCGTAGTTAAAGATTACGTCGAAGCCAATATCAAGCCCCACGTTGCTGATTGGTTTGAACAAGGACAGGTGCCTGCGCGGGAACTGATGCAAGATTTTGGGTCCCTCGGGGTGCTCGGAATGCACTTTGACGGCTACGGTTGCGCGGGAACAAGTGCAACCGCCTATGGCCTTGCTGCCCTTGAACTTGAGGCGGGCGATTCCGGGATCCGCTCAATGGTCAGCGTACAAGGATCATTGGCAATGTTCGCTATCTATGAATATGGAACGGAAGAACAGAAGCAGGCTTGGCTCCCCGGTATGGCGACGGGGGAAATTATCGGGTGCTTTGGACTGACGGAGGCTGACTTTGGATCAAATCCTCAGGGCATGCTGACAAATGCCAAACGAGATGGCGAAGACTGGATCCTCAATGGTTCCAAAATGTGGATTACCAATGGGAGTGTCGCTGACGTAGCCGTTGTGTGGGCTCAAAGCCCCGACGGAATCCGCGGATTCATTGTTCCAACAAACTCGCCAGGTTTCGTGGCAAACATCATCCATAAAAAGATGTCCCTGCGCGCCTCGGTCACCAGTGAGTTGGTCTTTAATGACGTACGCCTCCCAGCCGATTCAATGCTGCCTGGAGTCAAAGGCCTTCGAGGTCCGCTGAGTTGTCTCAATGAAGCCCGGTTTGGAATTGCATTTGGCACAATGGGCGCGGCTCGCGACTGCCTAGAAACTGCACTGGACTACTCGATTAATCGAGTTCAATTTGACCGTCCCATTGCCGGCTTTCAACTCACCCAGAAAAAGTTGGCAGATATGACTTTGGAACTGGGTAAGGGAATGCTCTTAGCCTTGCATCTAGGCCACCTGAAAGACACGGTTGGAGTTACCGCCGAACAAATTTCCTTGGGAAAACTCAACAATGCGCGTGAAGCGCTCAAGATTGCACGTGAATGTCGGAGCATTCTTGGTGGAAACGGCATCACTTTGGAATACCCCATTATTCGCCACATGAATAATCTGGAGTCAGTTTTCACCTATGAAGGAACGAATGAAATGCACACTCTCGTCATTGGAAATGCACTCACAGGCCTAGCAGCATTCAAATAGGACTTGTCTGCTTAAACTTTTAGTCTGAACTTTCTGGTGATGTAGCCCTATTCGCTTTTGAACGCTTTGCCGCGTTGGTCAAAGTTCGAACCAATACCCCAATAAAGACTAAGTCGAGAACCATTTGCCCCATTGCGACTGACCGTGCCGGAATCGAGCTTGGCGCAATATCGCCAAAACCAACTGTTGCCAGGATGGTTAGTGAGAAATACATTGAGCTGAAAGGTGTGAGAACCTCGGTAAATGCCTCTGGGTCCTGCAGTGAAATCAGTGAGTAGATACTGGCAAAAATGGCTAACAGAAGAATTCCTGAGGACAACATGGCTTCACCGGCTCGAATCCCGGGGAACTGGGATTTTTGAACGGCTCGGATCGACCTAAGGAAAAAGGCGACGTAGATCGAAGCCAAAAAAATCATGCCAATGATCACACCTATCGACTGAAGGTTTTCCTCTTTCGGCGAGCGACTCAGGATGAAAGAAATAAGCAAGACCAGGCCGATGGTGCGCAAAAGAGTGAAAAAAACCTCGTGAGCCAAATCCTTTTTGTCTATCTTCCTCGATGTACCGACTTGTGGGCTCGGTGTCATTGTTTTCCTTCGCTTCCTAATCCAATGCAGCAAGTTGGCCGCATGCCCCATCAATTTCACTGCCCCGCGTGTCCCGCACTGTGACCTGAATTCCTTCGGACTTCAAAATTCGCACGAAGGCACGTTCATCTTCTGGGCGCGACGCCGTCCACTTAGATCCTGGCGTGGGATTCAGTGGAATGAGATTCACATGAACCAATTTCCCCTGAAGACGCTTCGCTAAAAGTTTTGCACGCTCGGCTTGATCATTAATATCTCTAATAAGAGCGTACTCAATGCTCACTCGTCGTTTCGTGACATCGGCGTATTCCCAAGCAGCGTCAAGTACTTCTTCGACCGACCAGCGGGTATTGATCGGTACTAATGTATTTCGCAATTCATTATCGGGCGCATGAAGTGAAACTGCCAATGTCAAAGGAAGGCCTTCTGTTGCCAACTTACGCATCTTGGGGACCAGTCCAACTGTTGAGACCGTCACTCCCCGAGCGCTCAGCCCAAGACCAGATGGACTCGGATCAACAATCCGATGCACAGCACCCATAACCGCTGCGTAGTTAGCCATTGGCTCGCCCATACCCATGAATACGATGTTTGAAACTCGACCCGGTCCCCCAGCAATCTCATTACGTGCCAAGGACTGGGCACCGGCAAGTACTTGACCGAAAATTTCAGCTGAAGAAAGATTTCGAGTCAACCCTGCTTGACCCGTTGCGCAGAAGGGACAGTTCATGCCGCAACCGGCTTGGGAGGAGATACAGATGGTCACCCGGGATGGGTAACGCATGAGGACGCTTTCCACTAAGGAACCATCGTGCAATTTCCAGAGAGTTTTTACGGTCTCCCCGTTATCGCACTCAATGGAACGCACAGGGTCGAGGATCTTGGGGAATAGTTCACTGCCGATTTGCGACTTGGCCGCCTCAGGTATGTCACTCCACTGCCCAATATCAGTCACCAGGTGCTCAAAAACATGGCGGGAAATCTGATCGGCCCGAAAACCCGGCATGCCCATAGCAATCAATGCTTCTTTGCGCTGGGCGACATCGAGGTCGAGAAAATGAGTGGGAGGCTTACCCCTTTTAGGGGATTCAAACACTAATTCACCGGGTATCGGCATCAGATCCCTGACCCAAGAAAAATACTAAAAAGCACCCATGAAACGAATGCATTTGGAATGAGTGAATCTAACCTGTCCATAATTCCACCATGCCCAGGGACGGTTGTTCCCATATCTTTAACTTCTAGATCTCGTTTGATAGCACTTTCGATGAAGTCTCCACCCGTTGCGCCAATTGTCATGACGAGCCCGGCAATTAAGCCCTGCCACCAGGGTGCATCAAAAATATAGATGAACGCGAGAATTCCAACGATTGACTGGAGCGCAATTGACCCGCCTAATCCTTCCCATGATTTCTTGGGACTGATCTGTGGTGCCATCGGATGTTTTCCGATGAAAATACCAACAACATATCCACCGATGTCATTGGAAACAGTTAGTAGGACGAACACGAGGACCCGCCAAGGTCCATTATCTGCAGCGAGGGAGAGCATAAGAAATGCCGACATGAATGGTAAGTACACAAAGAGCAACACGGAAACACTTATGTCAGCTACAAAACCTTCGGATCCCTTACGAAGTCGCCAGATCATGACCGACAGGATGGCTATTCCAGTTGTTGCCAGTTGCGCTTCAAACCCCCAGATGTAGGCAACGCTGGGGATTACTGCCGTCGCTAAATAGACCGGAGTGCGGGCTACATGAATGCCTTTTGACTCAAGCACCTTAACAAACTCATGGACCGCGACTAAAAGTGCCACGATCGCGACAACGCCAAACAACCACTTAATCGTGAAAAGTGAAACTAACACCAGAACGGCAAGCACGACCGCAGAAACAATGGCGGCCGGAAGATTGCGCCCTGTCTTAATTCTGCGTTTCTCACTCATACGTTAAACCTCGAGCAGTTCTGCTTCTTTGTTCTTGAGAATTTCATCAATGTGCTCTGTATGTTTGTGCGTTACTTCGTCGAGGCTTTTCTCTGCTCGACGTACTTCGTCTTCACCGGCGGTTCCATCTTTTTGCATTGACTCGAGAGCCTCTTTGGCGCCGCGACGGATATTGCGGATTGAGATCTTGGCATCTTCGCCTTTGGTTCGAGCGGTCTTAATGTATTCCTTACGCCGTTCTTCCGTTAGTTGTGGCAACGCAACTCGAATAACGTTTCCATCACTTGTTGGATTGATTCCCAAATCGCTGTCGCGGAGCGCCTTTTCAATCGCAGCT
>CAMAVT010000067.1 GCA_945861775.1 Bifidobacterium breve | reverse complement strand
GAATGAAATCTTCGCCGAGTCTGTCACGTGGCCATTCCTGTGGCGACTGAAATTCCTTCGCCGAAGGCGTCAAACGGCTCGAATTTCCGCGGCCTTCGCAGAAGTAGATGCCATCATCGAAAACCGTCGCCGGATGGGATCCGAAGCGGGAACCGACGATTTGCTTGGTCGATTGCTGTGGCCAGCGGACCCTGAAGCAGGGCAACTGATATCTGAAGACGTAATCCGAGATCAGGTGATCAATATCGCCATTGTCGGGCAGGACACCACCAAGTCGCTGATGACATGGGTCCTCTACCACCTCAGTGCCCACCCAGATATTCAACGGCAGGTTCAGGAAGAGATCGACGCCGTCACTGGAGGGGACCGGTCGCGACCACTTTCGGCTTCTGACCTCGCTCAATTGCACCTGCTCGATCGCGTTCTCTCAGAAACTCTTCGACTAACTCAACCGTTCGGCGCCATCAGTAGATATGCCGCGCAGGAAGAGACTCTGCTCGGGAAATATCGGGTCCCAAAGAATTCTGTCATGGTTGTCCTTCGGGACAAGGTGCACACGGATCCTGCCAATTGGACTGATCCTGAGTTATTTGACCCTGATCGTTGGTTGCCGGAGAGGATGGCAACCATTACCCCTGGTTCCTACCTCCCATTTGGTGCCGGGATTCGTGCGTGTATCGGCCAAGGTTTCGCACACATGGAAGCCATGACCTTCCTCTCGAGCCTGCTTCGGGCCGCGACTTTTCACCTTGACGGCGAATACTCAACTGAAGACGATCCTGGCTTCTCCTTGTCACCGCTCTATCTCAAAACCTTGCGGGTCAGCCGCAGGGAGCCCACGACCACCACATCAGTAGGGAAACCGACCACAACAACCGGTTGCCCCCACTCGTCTGCTCCATCACAAGACGTCAACGATTCAGAGGACCTCGAAGAGTTGACAGCCGTTGACACCAAAGGCTCTCTTATCGTGGGCTATGGATCTGACGGCGGTACCTGCTTGCAAATTGCTCGACGAGTGTCACGCGAAGCGGCCCGGGTCGGACTCACCGCAACGGTAGTTCCCCTTGACTCGTTGGTAGACACGCTGCCCACGGAAGACCCTCTGATCATTGTCTGTTCGTCCTACAACGGAGCGCCACCGAGCAATGCGATTGCATTCCGCGACCATCTCAAGGGTGGTGATCTAGCCCTTTCATCGATGCGAGCGGCAGTCCTAGGTGTGGGTGACCCCGCCTGGCACCTGACTTTTCAAGAGGCGCCCAGCCAGATTGACGCATTACTGCGAGAAAACGGCTGCACTCCTCTCATTGACCGCGGGATAATCGATGTGTCACAAGACTTCACCAGTGACTACCTCAGTTGGACTAACTCTTTATGGGGCAACCTTGGACTCACCGTTCCCACAGAAGCGCAATCGCTTGGGTCCCATCCAGACCTTACGGTCTCTCTGGCCCATCACGCTGGCATGGATGCGGTCGATGATGGCGTAAGCAATGCTTACGTGGTTTCAAACCGTGAACTCCTCCAACCAAGGACAGACCCCCGATCAACTCGGCATGTCGAGATTACCTTGCCCGAGGAAATAACCTACGAAACTGGCGACCACCTCATCGTGAATGCACTTAATCATCGACTCGTTGTCGACCGCGCCCTCGATGTGTTGGGAATCAGGTCCGGGACGATCATCGAAATAACTCCCGGCGATTCGGCCGGCACCTGGTTACCTACAGAAGTCCCTGTCGACGCAAGATTTCTGTTCGAAGCATTCATTGACTTCGGTCAGCCACTGTCGGTCGGACAAATGGCCATCTTGGCCAAAGTTCTCACTGGATCGGCAGCCGATTCAGTTATGAACCTCTCCGCACTTTCACCTGAGGAATTCCACGCACAGGTGTTCACCCCACGGTTAACGTTGCTCGATCTTCTGACCAAACTTGGAAAGCCATCCATCCCCCTCGACGTGGCCCTCAGCCTGCTCAGCCCACTCAAACGTCGCCGGTACTCGATTTCATCTTCCCCTCTGGTCGATTCCAGACTCGCGAGCATCACCGTCGGCGTCGTTCGAGGACCTTCACTCTCAGGTCATGGGACTTTCAGGGGAGTTGCTTCCAGCTATCTCGGTGCTCTTGAATCCGGGCAGGTGGTCAACGTTGCCGTCGCCTCCTCTGGTGGATTTCAACCCCCCCAAGATCCATCGGTGCCGATCATCATGATCGGAGCTGGGACGGGGATCGCACCATTTCGAGGCTTTGCTCAGCATCGTGCCGGCCAGCGCGCCCAAGGACACGCTCTGGGTGAATCGCTACTGCTCGCCGGTTGCAGGCGCAGCGACGAAGACCGCCTCTACTTCGATGAATGGGAGTCCTTCGAACGCGAGGGAATCGTTGAGGTCAAGTGGGCCTTCTCCCGCGAACCCATATTGGGGGCCGACGGCTCTCCCACCGAGGAATTCACAAAAACATATGTTCAAGACCTAATTACTGCTCACCGGACACAAATCGATGAACTACTCAGCCGCGGAGCAATTATCTACGTTTGCGGCGACGCCTCGGGCATGGCCACCGGCGTAAGGAATAGTCTCGGATCAGATGTTGTCGATGAACTGAGATCGCGGGGACAACTACTCGAGGATGTTTGGAGCAATACCTTCTCGCATCTGTGAACATCAAAGGAAATCAGTTTCCTACCGACTGATTCACAATTCACGATGGGGCACCCAAGTGCTTGGGGTTGGAAGTCCCCCAGATCCGGAGTTTTCCTCAGAATCAGGTTAGGTCAAAGTCGGTGACATACGCAATCGCGGTCAACGGAATTCTTTTGTTACTCCCAAGCGGAAGGTAATACCGGGGTGACGTCGAATCCTGAATAATAATTCCCACATCACACGTTAAAGCCGCTGTTACGGCAAATAAATGTGGGGCCAGCCCGAAGGCTGACCCCACAAATTGTGGAACTGGTTGTTAGCGAGCCGTCAGCGGATCCTTGAGAGCTGCTGGCTCGTACATGCGGTCGTTGTTTACACCTGGTGTGGCGTAAACAAGACGCTTGGCGGCAATAACTTGCTTTGCCGTCTTCGCGTTCACCATTGCATTGAGAGCACGAACCGCACTCAAAGTTTGCGCTGGTGTGTAGACGCAGTGACCGACACCGGAGTTACCCAATGCAGCGATTGAGAGTGCTGCATCCGGTGCTTTCCCGTTCGGTGCGAACTTGGTCCAGCCGTCAACCGGTGGGATGGTGTAGAAGGCAGCGCCCTTGAACAGGCCGCGTGTCGTCTTGTCCATCTTGTTGTATGACGCCTTCATTGATGAGAAGAACTCACCCGTGTTACCAGCGGGAACCGCTGGATCATTGGCGGTCGTGATCATCAGCGTTGGAACACTGTAAACACCCTTAGGTGCTGGCAATGCATTAACAATTGCCACAGCCTTTGGATTCGCAGCGAAACGCTTTGTTGCATCGCCACGTGAGGCATCGAGTGTGCCTAGCATCGTGTTCAACGGATCACCGATAACTGTCGTTGCGTTAAGCACGTCACCGAATTCACCACGCTGCTCAGGGGAGAGCAAATTGGTGTAGCTGGTCTCAACGTTGTCATTGAAGTTAGCGTTTTCCGATGCGGCAAAACCACCGATAGTGCGAACCCGAGTTTCGAGTTCGTAGCGACCGAGAATGCCCAGTGCTGCAGCTGTTCCAACGTTTTGCAACATTGCAACCGCAGAGCTAGACCCTGCCGACGACGGTGAGTATCCGCCACTAAGCGCACCCAATGTTCCCAAAGTTGCAAATGCTGGGTTCACGGTCTGGCCGTCATAGACGTTGCTCACGGTTGGTAGTCCCGCCATGAGGCCACCAAGAAGGTTGACCTGAGCGGTGGGGAAACCGACTGGCGATACTGGATTGGTTGCCACGCCCCCAAGAATCGTGAGAACAGTTCCCAGATCCGTTAGTGCTTGGACATAACCCGCAGGACCGGCCGTGTAGTTGGCCACCTTGAGCGTAGGCGCAACCATGGTCTTCCACGTGAAGAGCAAGGTCATCGCAGAGCTGAATGCCTGAACCGGTCCCTCAACGACACCACATGAAGGCAGTGAGCCAGCGATCCGCTTGGGGTACTTCTCAGCCAAAGTCTGAGAGATCAAACCACCGAGTGAGTCACCCCAAACAAGGATCTTCTTGGCCTTGGGAACGGCGCCGGAATTGATCAAATTGATCATTGCCGCACCGGACTCAACACCTTCAGCCGCTGCCCAACCCTGCCTGGCGTAACCCGTGCCAGCGAGGGCGTAGCCCTGTGCCAGGAGGTTTGAAGCCACGATATCCGACGGTGCAACATCGGCAGCATTGGAACCGATGTAGGCCACGTCGCTACCAAAAGCGCTCGAGAAGGCCGGGTAACTGATCTTGGCGTAGGAGGCGCTAGCCGCCAACCCAAGTGGTGTGGCCAGCGCTGCAGGAACCGGGGTTCCAAAGCGATAGCCGTGTGAGTACAACAACACGGTGCCATTGAAATTATCTGGCATCTTGATGGTGTACGCGGAAGCCCCCAGGGAACCGGTAAGGGTTCCCTGGCAAGTTGCACCCGCTGCGCAAGCTTCCGCCGCGCTTGCAGAAGAGACGACCGGAGCACCAAGGGTGATCAGGCTCGCTGCTGCTACTGCCGCTATACCGCGGCGCATAAATGTGAATTTCATGTTATTCCTTTTCACTTAAGTGCGCGTATTAAGGCAGCAGCTTCTTGGTTGGGGGGGCTGGACGGAATGTGATCTTCCTGGCAGTACCTGAAGATGAACTGGTAGCAACCATGACGTAGTCGGTTAAACGCTCCGCGTCAGTGTTCGCGTTGTACTGAGCCATGTAGTAACCCGTAGCACCCTGATGGGACTTTTGGTTAATAATGAAGGGCACAACAGCTGCGGAACGGAAATTCTGTGACTGGGTTTGCATGGCATTGACCAAGCCCTCACGAGTGAGATCCTTGCCAGCAGCCTTGAGGGCCTGCGCCAAAACATACGCCGTATTGATTCCGTAGTAGGTGTAGAAGTTCCACTCCAAACCGTTAGCACTCGCAAGTGCCTTCATCTGACTGACATAGGCGTTACCTACGTCTTGTGCAGGAACGAGGAAGTTAGGGACATAAATGCCCTTCATCAATGCACCTGTGCTCGCGCCAAGTGAACCCTTAAGGACGGAGGGATCGGTACCAACTGAAGTGATCATCCAGGTTGGGGCGAATCCGGACCTAGCCGCAGTTCCGAGGAGCTGAGCGGTTGCCGAGGTCACACCGAAGAAGACAACGAGCTCACAGCCGGCTGACTTCAACTTGGTGATCTGAGCTGAGAATGGCGCAACCTGCTGGCCTGAGAAGTAGGACGTTGTGGCGGCAAAAGTAGTACCGGCAGCCGCGAAACCGACCTTGGCATTGTCACCAAACTCGCCATCTTGGTAGAACAGGCACTTCTTCTTGGCATTGAGTGCCGGGTCATTGGCCATGTAGTAACCCATGACTTTCGATTCCACGATGTAGGAAGGGAAGTAGGGGAATGTCATGGGGTATTTCTTGGGATTGTCGAAACTGGCTCCACCGGTGTTAACAAAAATATCGGGGATGCCACGACGGTTGAGGTCCTGGACCACGGCTGAATGCGTTGGGGTACCCAGCGCGCCGTACATAGCAAAAATCTTGTCGCGGAGGATGAGTTGGCTCGTCCCCTTCTTAGCGAGGGCGGGGTTGTACTGATCATCGAAGACACGAAGGTCAACTTTGCGCCCGTTAATTCCACCATTCGCATTGACGTAATCGAAATACGCCTTAGCAGCAACGGGGATATCCTTGTATCCTGGAGCAGCTGGTCCAGTCAACGGAGTCGTGGTGCCAATAACAATTTTGTTACTGGTAACACCGGGGTCAGCCGCCTGAGCGGGAATTGCTGTGGCAAATGCAAGCGCCGCAGCTGTGCCAAGAGCAACCGAGCCGGTTGCGAATTTGAATCTCACGAATTACTCCTCCAAGGATGGGCACAAACAGACTCATCCACCAAAAAGGTGAACGCTCCATGAATGCCGTGTGGCCTGAACACTAACTGTAGGGGTGTCTCCTTGCAAGGTTTTAGAAGAAATTTCTGTCGAAAATCACCCTAATTCGGACAGTCAAACGCTTGCAATGGCAAGCATTAACTCAGCGGTGAACGGCTCTTACCCCGCGCCCGGTCAATCCACGATCGAACCGTGCCCGTGATACCCCCAGGGGCCGCGAGAACCACGGCAACCACGAGGAGTCCGTAAAGCAAATTGGGTGCGTTATTGGTGATTTGGTCGGGCCAACCCCGCTCCCCCGAGAGCCCATTAACCAACTCCGGGAGCCACACAATGATCAGTGCCCCAAGAATCGCTCCAAGTAATGAGGATCTTCCCCCGAGGACAATTCCCACGAGCAGCGAGAGGGAAAGGCCCAAGCCAAATGCACCCGGTCCAACGAAACTCAGTATTTGGGCAAAAACCGCTCCCGCCAGAGCTGCAAAAAGCGAACTAACAACAAATGCAGACACTTTGGAACCCGATGGTGAGATTCCGACAACAGCTGCGGCAATCGGGTCATCACGGACGGCTTTCCAGACCCGACCTTGTCGGCCACGAATAAGGTTCAGGGCGGCAAAGGCCACCAGACACGCTACGGCGATCGCCATGGATGCTTGCCACTGCTCGATGATGAATCCGCCATCGAATGAATCAGTGATGCCCGATGGGTCAACCCCTGTGTCAACCCCTGCATCGACACTGGGGTCAACACTTGGTTCTACCACTGGATCGGCGCTTTCGAGTCCTAAATCACCACCATTCGAGAAGTCATCGAGTGTCAGTAGGTCACCCTCGGTCAAGAGATCTTCGCTTGCGAGTGTGGCGTTGGGGTCGGTGCTCGCGTCGACGCCCTGATCGAATTCGGAGAGGTCCAACTCGGCATATTGGTCTTCACCGGCTGCCGCTCCAGTATCTGACCCAGCGTCTGAATTGGGATCTGATGTCTCAGCACCTGATTCAGTGCCCGCAGCAATTTCAGAAGCGGCGTAACCACCTGCTGGGTAGGGGACGGTGAGCATGAGACCGTTTTCCCCGCCCAGAAGTTCAGGGAACCTATTGGTAATTGCCGGAACACCGACGGCAAGGCCGAGTGTCAAACCGGCAAGGTAAGGACCTTTGAGTCGCGCAGCTAGCCCGCCGACAATGCCACCGATCAGAATTCCGCCCAGCCCGGCAAACACCATGGACCAGACGGCATTCCACTCCCAGCCAAAAATAGGGACGGTTTGCCAATTCATCGAGGTCAGGGCGAAGACGTAGCCACCAACCGCCATCAATGCGCCGTTACCTAACGAAACTTGACCGGAAAGCCCTACCAAGATTGTCATGCCAAACATCGCGGTGGCGTACATGGCAACTAATGCGAGATAAGAACTGTAGAGCGGGTCGATGTTGTTGTTAAGAAGTAGTAGCAGCAGCCATACGACTCCAACGATTACGGCATGCCACACAATTCGATTGCCCGGAAAAGTACGAAGCTTTTGAGCGTTGCTCATGTTTTTCACGTCTGTCAGAAGGCTCATACAGATCTCGATCCGTGATGGCTAAAGACGCCATCAGGCTTCAGCAAGAGGTTCAGTGCGAGCAGAGCAAGTGCAACCACAGGGGCGTTGCTCGCATCGGTGTAACCGGAAACCAATGAGATCACTAAACCGGTTCCAATACCAAATGTCACCGCTCCAATTAACGAATCCAATCCACCGATAACGGCGGCAGTGAATGCAAATACAAGCAGAATGTCGAAACTGTTTGGAGAAATCGTTGACACCGGCGCAATGAGAACGCCACCCACAGCACCCGTTGCCCCGGCAATTGCCCAACCTGTAATCAGCATCCGGTTCACTCGCACACCTGAGAGCCGCGCAACTTCGGGATTGAAAGCTGATGCTCGCATCGATAGCCCCAACGAAGTCTTCGTGAATAACAAGGTGAGTCCGATGACAAGCGCTGCGGTCACTATCCACACCAAAATGTCATAAAGGGAGACTGGCCAGATTCGACCGGCGAATTCGAGTCCCGCATTAGACACCGGTGGGATGAATCCTTCAGGGTCTCCGCCCCAAATCATGCCGGCTCCCGCTTGCAGAGCAATGAGCACACCGAATGTTGCAATGATTGCACCCGTTGTGTCGCTGTTCTTTACCGGACGAATGACCAAGAAGAAAACAACGATGCCGAGGATGAGCCCTGCCACCATGGCGACAGCAAGTGCCAATAGCCAGTTCCCCGTTGATTGCTGAACCGTCAGTGCAATGTAGGTCGTAAACATTGCTTGGCCAACTTGAGCAAAGTTAACCATGCGGGTTGAGCGCCACACCATGACTAGCGCCAGTGCCATCAGAGCGATGACGGCACCGCTGCTAAAGCCACCAAGTAGGAAGTCGATGAAATTAGTCATGACTTAGTACCCCAAATATGCATGTCGAAGTTCCTCATCGGATGCGATTTCAGCCGCTGGGCCGGACTTAACAACTTCACCTAGGTTGAGGACCACCCCCGTACGGGCAATCCGAAGCGCGACAGTGGCATTTTGTTCCACGAGAAGGACAGCCAATCCGCTATCCCACGCCATCCGTGCAACAAGTTCAAGGATCTGGGTAACGATCAATGGAGCCAAGCCCAGTGATGGCTCGTCTAACAGGAGGACCTGCGGACCAGTCATCAGAGCGCGACCGATTGCTAACTGTTGCCGCTCACCGCCGCTAAGCGTGTCCGCACGCATACTCTTTCGTTCACCGAGTACCGGAAAGAGAGAATAAGCACGTGAAAGTGAAGCGTTGCGCTGGGCATGGGAACGCCACATTCCTCCCAACTTGAGGTTGTCCTCAACTGTGAGTTCCGGAATCGTTGACCGTCCTTCCGGCACGAGAGCGATACCCATCCTCACGATGTCCTCGGGCTTGCGCCCGCTAATAACTTCCCCATTGAAAGTGACCTGACCAGATTGGGGCTTCGTCAGCCCAGCCAGGGTTCGCATTAAGGTCGACTTACCCGCACCATTAGCACCGATCACTGCTGTGACATGGCCGTGTGGCACCTCGAGGGATACATCTTTCAGCGCTTGCACCGCACCGTAACTCACGGAAAGGTTCTCAATGAGCAGCATCAGGCGTCAACTTCTGTCCCTAGATAAGCGGCGAGGACTGCTGGATTAGTGCGTACCTGCTCGGGCGTACCGGATGCAATGACTTTGCCGGCGTCAAGAACCCAAATCAAATCACAAACTTCCATAACTAATTCCATGTGATGTTCCACCAGGAGGACTGTGCGCTCGGGAGTCCAACTTCGAATCATGCGGCCAAGTTCTGCCATGTCTGCGGCACTGATGCCGCCGGCAGGTTCATCGAGCAAAAGAACTTTCGGATCTGATATCAGACTTCGGGCAATCGCAACCCGCTTTTGAACGGGATACGGCAACTCTCCCGGGTAACGATCAGCAGCATCGGCGATTCCAAACTCGGTCATGACTTCCAGTGCCTCACCGCGCAACTTATTTTGGGCTGAATCGGCCCATGGCGCTCCCAATGAGTCAGCGAAAATTCCACTCTTGATGCGCGAGGAACCACCCAGCATTACGTTCTCGAGGGCGGTAAGAGATGCAAAGAGTCCAACGCCTTGCAAAGTGCGCGAAATCCCCAACTTGGTTAAATGGTGAGTTTTGATGTGTTTAAGTTTTTTGCCATCGAATCTCACATTGCCTTCATCAGGGGTCAGAAAACCACTCATGATGTTGAAGACCGTCGTCTTGCCGGCGCCATTAGGGCCGATCAAACCAGTGACCGCGCCTTCTGGGACACCGATACTCACGTCATCGAGAATTTTAAGACCACTGAGCGTGATGCTGATGTTTTCGAGCGCAAGTAACGGATGGGTCAAGGGAAGAACGTATTTCACGTGAGTGCCTCATCCCTTCGTTTTCTCGACCCAGAAGCGAGTTACATATTAACGCTCAAGTCTGCAGTCAATTACTTGTTTGGTCAATGCGAATCGCAATTGTTATTCAATTAGTTTTCACCCAAATGAATGAAGTCCGTGCACCACATGGCGCACGGACTTCATTGACAAGAAAACGTGATTTACTCTTCGACGGTCAGAAGTGAACGGGTCCGGTTGGGATCGATCTGGATGCCTGGTCCCATGGACGAAGAAACAGTTGTCTTCTTGATGTAGCGACCCTTTGACGAGGATGGCTTCAACCGCAGGATTTCATCGAGTGCTGCTCCGTAGTTCTCCACGAGCTGCTCCGGTGTGAAAGATGCCTTGCCGATGGGAAACTGCAGGTTGGAATGCTTGTCAACGCGGAATTCGATCTTTCCGCCCTTGATGTCGCCAACAGCTTTTGCTACGTCCATGGTGACGGTTCCGGTTTTGGGGTTGGGCATAAGGCCACGTGGTCCAAGAACCTTGCCCAGTGTTCCCACCTTGCCCATGAGGTCCGGGGTACATACCGCTGAATCAAAGCCGGTCCAACCGCCAGCAACCTTTGCGATCAAATCGTCTGAGCCAACAAAGTCTGCTCCAGCTGCACGGGCTTCATCGGCCTTTTCGCCGTTTGCGAAGACCAGCACAATTGCTGTCTTTCCGGTGCCGTGCGGCAGGTTGACGGTTCCACGCACGAGTTGGTCAGCCTTGCGAGGGTCAACACCCAGTCGCATGGAAACTTCAATGGAGGAATCAAACTTGGTGACGGATGTTTCTCGCGCCAGTCGGGTTGCCTCAATCGGTGCATAGAGATTTTCTGGGTCGACCTTGAGTGCTGCTGCTTGGTATGCCTTGCTGCGCTTCATATCTGCTCCTTCGTTATGTGCAGGAATTTCCTGCGTGCAGGTTGTGGTGTGCGAGCCGCGCTGGCTCTCCCACGTCTTGCTGGTCGTTCTATTAATTCATTATGCGGAAACGGTAATTCCCATTTGGCGTGCTGTTCCTTCGATGATCTTCATTGCGGCTTCAATGTCATTGGCGTTGAGGTCTGGCATTTTGGTTTCCGCAATTTCACGAACCTGCGACTTGCTGATGCTGCCGGCCTTTACGGACTGCGGAGTGCCGGAGCCTTTTTCTAGACCCGCGGCCTTGAGAATCATGCGGGATGCTGGTGGGGTCTTCAAGATGAAGGTGAATGAACGATCCTCGTAGACCGTGATCTCAACGGGAACAATCGTGCCCTTTTGCGATTCTGTTTCAGCGTTGTAGGCCTTACAGAAATCCATGATGTTCACACCGTGCTGACCCAAAGCTGGGCCAACGGGTGGAGCGGGGTTGGCTGCGCCAGCCGGAATTTGAAGCTTGATCAATCCGGTGATTTTTTTCTTCTTCGGTGCCATTGTGTTTCCTTCTTGTGTGGGCGGAGTTTCGTTAGGGGTTTTAGATGAATTTAGTTGTTTGCATCAATCTGACTGAAAGCTAGTTCGACGGGGGTCTCGCGTCCGAAGATCTCGACCAAGCCTGTGATCTTCTGGCCTTCGATATTGATCTCCGAAATAATTGCATTCAGCGTTGCAAATGGGCCGTCAACAACGGTCACCGAGTCTCCAACATTGAAATCAACGCTGATCGGCGTAGCTGATGCCAATCCGCCACCGCCCTTGCCACCGGCTGACGCTGCCGCAATCTGCTTCTCGGGAACTGGAGCGAGAATTGCAATTACTTCGTCGAGTGCTAGGGGCGACGGTGAGTGGCCGTGACCGACAAATCCGGTAACCCCCGGTGTGTGGCGAACAACACCCCACGACTCGTCGGTGAGGTCCATGCGCACAAGAACATAT
>CAMAVT010000066.1 GCA_945861775.1 Bifidobacterium breve | reverse complement strand
CCTGAGTGGAATGAGTTGATTTATGACCGTGACTGGGGTCAAGCAATTGAGCGTCTACATGCCACGAACAATTTCCCTGAATTCACGGGGCGTCTGTGTCCTGCGCCATGTGAATCTGCCTGTGTTTTGGGAATCAATGAAGACCCGGTTGCCATCAAGCAAATTGAGGTATCGATCGTTGATCGGGCCTGGCAATCGGGGTGGATTAAGCCTGCGCCGCCAGAAAGTCTCTCGGGTCGTACGGTCGCAGTGATTGGATCTGGCCCAGCCGGACTTGCCACGGCACAGCAACTCGCACGAGCAGGTCATACAGTCGCAGTTTATGAGCGTGCGGACCGGATCGGCGGACTCCTTCGATACGGAATTCCTGAGTTCAAGATGGAAAAACATCACCTTGATCAGCGTCTCGAGCAGTTGGAGGCTGAAGGAGTTAAATTCCGGCCCGGTATTGAGATTGGCGTGGACCTAACCGGTTCAGATTTACGTCACCGGTATGACGCGATTGTCGTCTGCATTGGCGCAACGGTGCCTCGTGAGCTTGAAGTGCCGGGTCGCGACCTCGAGGGAATTTATCAAGCCATGGAATTTTTGCCACTGGCTAATCGGGTGCAGGAGGGTGACCTGGAATCTTCACCTTATGACGTTGCCGGCAAACATGTTGTCATTCTCGGTGGTGGTGACACAGGTGCGGATTGTTTGGGTACATCGCTGCGTCAAGGAGCAGCAAGCGTCACCCAACTTGAGATTATGCCGAATCCGGGCTTGGAGCGTGGTGAAAATGCACCATGGCCAACCTACCCCACGATTTATCGGGTGAGCAGTGCACACGAAGAGGGTGGGGATCGAATGTTCTCAATGTCCACTCAAAGATTCCTCACCGAAGATGGCAAGAATCTGTCAGGAATTGAACTTGCCGAAGTTGAGTTCGTCAACGGAAACTTTTCCGTTGTTGCTGGCACGCAACAGATCGTGAAAGCCGATGTAGTTCTGCTCGCCATGGGATTCACCGGTCCTGAGCCGGCACCCTATGTTGAACAGTTGGGTCTTGAACTTGATGCCCGAGGCAATATCAAACGTGATTCACAGTTCGCAACCGGCTCTGACGGAGTATTCGTTGCAGGGGATGCAGGACGAGGTCAGTCCTTAATCGTGTGGGCAATTGCCGAGGGACGCGCGGCTGCGGCCGCGGTTGATAAATTCCTGATGGGTTCAACGAATTTGCCTAGTCCGGTGAGTGCGCTTGACCGCCCTCTGACCGTATGAGAGCCCTTTTTATAGCGGCCTAGCGTAAGGTTCAGTTATGAGAAGAGCCAAGATAGTTGCAACACTTGGCCCCGCTACAGCAAGTGCACAAGGCGTTCTTGATCTGGTTGAAGCTGGCATGGATGTCGCCCGGTTGAATCTGTCACACGGCAACTACGCGGATCACGAAGCCGCCTACAACTGGGTACGTGAAGCATCTGCTGCATCAGGGCGCAGTGTGGCCATTCTCGTTGACCTTCAGGGCCCGAAGATTAGACTTGGGCGGTTTGCTTCAGGGCCGGTTGAATTGGTGGCCGGGGACGAATTCATTGTTACCACGGAAGATTGTCCAGGCGATGCGAAAATGGTCTCCACAACTTTTAGTGGGCTTCCCGGCGATGTAAATCCCGGCGATCGAGTACTAGTCGATGATGGACGAATTGAACTTCAAGTCACCAAAGTTGTGGGTCCAAGAGTTCACACGCTCGTCCTTGATGGCGGAATCGTTTCTAATAATAAAGGATTCAACCTGCCAGGTGTAGCGGTGAGTGTTCCCGCGCTCTCAGAGAAGGACCGCGAGGATTTGCGTTGGGGGTTGCGTATTGGTGCCGACCTCATCGCACTTTCCTTCGTACGTTCCTCGGCCGACATCCATGACGTCCATGCGATCATGGACGAGGAGGGTGTTCGACTCCCTGTCCTTGCGAAAGTTGAAAAACCTCAGGCCGTTGACAATTTGGAGGACATTATTGCCTCATTTGACGGTGTCATGGTTGCACGCGGAGATCTTGGGGTCGAACTTCCACTTGAAATGGTGCCACTTGTTCAAAAAAGGGCTATCCAGATGTGTCGCGAGGCGGGAAAGCCGGTCATTGTTGCCACGCAAATGCTGGACTCGATGATCACCGAAAACCGTCCAACTCGAGCTGAGGTCAGTGACGTTGCAAATGCGGTGCTTGACGGTGCAGATGCACTGATGCTGTCGGGTGAAACAAGCGTAGGCGTGCGCCCCGCACATGTAGTGGAAACCATGTCGACAATTATGGAGCACCTAGAAGCAGAGGCCCTCGATCGAATCCCACCATTAATGGATTCACCCACCGGCTCAACCGCTCGAGCGCTTACCCACGCCGCGGTCGACGTAGCCATGGGGACCAGTGCCTCCTATCTCATTGCTTTCACGGAGACCGGCAGGTCGGCTCGGTTGATTTCGCGTTGGCGAGCCCACACACCGCTACTCGCATTTACTCCAAACCCCAGAGTTCGCAGTCAGTTGTCACTGACGTGGGGTGTAGAAACTTTCTTGGTTTCTCAGGTGAGTCACACCGATGACATGGTGACCCAGGTCGACAAGGCGCTACTCGACATTGGTCGGGCTACAGCTGGTCAGCGGGTAGTGATTGTGGCCGGTGTGCCACCGGGTATCCCCGGAACAACAAATGGCATGCGGGTCCACAAAATAGGCACGGCAGAAGGTGGCGGTGTGTAACCCGATCAACTCAATCGGGTAGGTTTAATCCAACACAACTTCATAACTTTCACACACCTTTAATGCCCGTCCAGTGAGGCGGGGAAGGGCAATTACATGACACAACCGCTCAACACGGCTTCGTCGGGGCCATCTCGAACCGGCAGCCGAATAGTCGCGGATCCCGACGACATCTCCCGGGCACTGCGCAGGCTCGCACATCAGGTGGTGGAAAACGTCAAAGACGTCACCAATCTGGTGATTTTGGGAATTCCCACCCGAGGCGTGCCACTGGCCCAGCGCTTAGCCAAAAATATCGGTGAAATAGAAGGTGTCGCCGTCCCGGTTGGTTCCTTGGACGTAACTCTTTTCCGCGATGACCTTCGGATGCGTCCTTCAAAAGCACTCGAGCAAACGCTGATACCCGATGTGGGATTCGACGACAAAATCGTCATTTTGGTCGACGATGTCCTCTTTTCTGGGCGCACGATTCGAGCAGCACTTGATGCACTTAATGAATATGGTCGACCGGCTGTGGTGCAATTGGCAGTTTTGGTCGACCGTGGCCATCGAGAATTACCTATCCGAGCAGACTATGTCGGTAAGAACCTCCCGACCTCACTCAGCGAAAATGTTTCGGTACATCTAAGTGAAATAGATTCGATCGATCAAGTGGTAATTCATTCCGCGAATGCATCCACCGAGGGCACGGCATGAAGCACCTCATCTCTGTTCAGGATCTCAGTCGTACCGACACTTTGCATATTCTCGACACCGCTCGTGAACTTGACCGAGTAACCAACGGTGGGATAAAGCTGCTTCCCACTTTACGGGGTCGAACTGTTGTAAATCTTTTTTATGAAGACTCGACTCGAACTCGGCTTTCATTTGAACGTGCCGCAAAAAGGCTGTCCGCCGACGTAGTCACAGTCTCGGCAAAGGGTTCGAGTCTTTCAAAGGGTGAGAGTCTCAAAGACACAGCCCTCACCCTGAACGCGATGGGCGCGGACATGATTGTTGTGCGTCATCCCTCACCCGGTGCAGCGCACAGGTTGGCGCATGCCGGCTGGTTGGATTCAAGGGTGCTCAACGCAGGTGATGGAAAGCACGAACATCCGACGCAAGCATTGGCAGATGCGCTGACCATTCGAGCACGCCTGCGCCCAGAGGCGGTGGATTTTGATGGATTAACGATTGGCATTGTGGGCGATGTACTGCATTCACGAGTTGCCCGCTCAAATATTTTTCTTTTAGCAAGTCTGGGTGCCAACGTTGTGGTCATTGGTCCACCGACCTTGTTGCCTGTCCGGATTGAAAATTGGCCCTGCACCGTAAGTTATTCACTTGATGCCGCTTTGCCCGAGCTGGATGTCATCATGATGCTGCGTGTGCAGCAGGAACGCATGAACGGGACTTTTTTTCCGAGTGAACTTGAATACAGTCGGTCATTCGGGCTCAATCGCTCTCGTGCTGCAGCGCTACCTACTCACGCGATTGTCATGCACCCCGGACCCATGAATCGTGGTGTTGAAATCACCGCCGAAGTTGCAGACGGTACGCGAAGTGTTATTACCGAGCAGGTTGCCAACGGACTCAAAGTTCGCATGGCAATCATGTACTTACTCATCGGAGGAGATGTCAGTGTCGCTTAATTCGTATCTCATTGTTGGTTCTCGGCCATATGGTGAACAGGTCTGTGATATCCGAATCACCAATGGTTTGATTTCTGAAATTGGCAGTGGTTTGGAACCCGGTGATCACCAGGTGGTTAAAGCCCATGATTTGATTAGTCTTCCTTCATTCGTTGATCTACACACACATCTACGTGAGCCTGGGCGCGAGGATGCTGAGACGATTGCATCGGGATCACGTGCGGCAACACTGGGTGGTTTCTCCGCAGTATTCGCTATGGCAAACACGACACCGGTTGCCGATACAGCCGGAGTCGTTGAACAAGTGTGGAGAATTGGTCGGGAAACGGGTCTGGTTGACGTGTTTCCCATCGGTGCGGTCAGCGTGGGCTTACATGGTGAAGCGTTGGCAGAGTTGGGAGCTATGGCTGCATCTGCGGCAAAGGTGACTGTTTTTAGTGACGATGGAAATTGTGTATCTGATCCACTCCTCATGCGACGTGCTTTGGAATATGTCAAGACATTCGACGGAGTCATTGCCCAACATGCGCAGGATCCACGATTAACTCAGGGCGCCCAAATGAATGAAGGGGAGCTTTCGGGAATATTGGGTTTAACAGGTTGGCCTGCTGTGGCTGAAGAAGCAATTATCGCCCGCGACGTACTCCTCACCTCACACGTTGACTCGCGACTCCATGTTTGCCATGTGTCAACATCGGGAAGCGTCGCAATTATCCGGTGGGCAAAGGAAATGGGCATCAGAGTCACTGCTGAAGTCACCCCGCACCATTTGTTACTCACTGAAGATTTGGTATCAAGTTTTGACCCGGTTTATAAGGTGAATCCACCGCTACGTTCACGCGCGGATACTCTGGCGTTGCGCGAAGCACTCGCTGACGGCACGCTTGACATTGTGGCAACGGATCACGCGCCCCACCCGCATGAATCCAAGGATTGCGAGTGGGATAGTGCCGCTTTTGGCATGTTGGGCCTTGAGACAGCGCTTGGTGTGGTCGTAGCAGCGATGGCAGAAACGCCTGGTTGGAGTTGGCGCACTTTGAGTGAGCGCATGTCGACGGTACCCGCGAAAATCGGGCGTGCACTAAATCACGGACGCCCACTTGCCGTTGGTGAACCGGCTCACATTGTGTTGGTAAACCCACAGAAAACTCGCGAGGTTGTTCCTAGTCAACTCGCATCGCTTTCCGGCAACACGCCGTATGCCGGAATGACGCTCCCGGTGAGCGTGACCGATGTCTTTTTCAATGGAGTCCATCAAGTCAGGGGTGGTGAGCTACATGAATGAGTCATCGATGGAAGTGACTCAGTGGCCATTACGGCTTGCCTTGGTCGCTGTCATGTTGTTAATAATCATGGGCGTGCTGCTCCTCATGCTGCGCAGCTGGCGCAAAATGCGCAGGGGGGATCGTTTTGGTTTATTCGATTTACCTGCTCCCATGTTTCTGGCACCACAAGGATTTATGCCGGGCGAGGAAATTGAAGCACTCTTTTTGGGCACCTCGGTGCACGGTCAATGGCTATCGAAAGTACTGATCCATGATCTGGGAACGCGTTCTCGGGCACAGGTGAGTTGGGATTCTCACGGGATTTTGATTGAACGCAGTGGTGCTTCAAGTATCTACATCCCACGGTCAAGCTTGGTCGAGGTGACATTGGGCTCAGGGGTTGCAGGGACTGTGCGAGCCAAAGACAGTGTCGTAATTTTTGTTTGGAATTTGGGGGATCACCGAATCGCAACCGGAGTGCGGGCAGACACCGCGCAGGGTCATCAGCAATTGATGGGTTTACTTGAGAGCGAGATGAGTAAAGAATGAATAAGTCTCATCAGTCAGTTCTGGTCCTTGAAGATGGGTACTCATTAGTCGGCAAAGGATTCGGTGCAAGTGGTAATTCTTTTGGCGAAGCGGTCTTTTCAACCGGTATGACCGGCTACCAAGAAACGCTCACGGATCCGTCTTACTGCGGCCAAATCGTCGTTATGACCGCACCTCATATAGGGAATACAGGGGTCAACCGAGAAGACGGTGAATCCCGCCGAATGTGGCCCTCCGGTTTTGTCGTCCGAGAGTTATCACGTGTCGTTTCCAATTGGCGGGCAAGTGGCACTCTCGCAGACGAACTTGAGGCCAATGGAATCGTTGGAATACAGGGTGTTGACACCCGCGCCTTGACTCGCCATCTGCGTGAACGAGGCGCAATGCGCATGGGTATTTTTTCACAATCCACGGGCGAGAACCTCTCGGAGTTGATTGCCGCTGTAAAAGGTTCGCCGGTCATGCTGGGTGCCAGTTTCACGGATCAAGTCACGACGTCGGAAAATTATGTGATTCCAGCCCAGGGTGAGAAGCGAGCCACTTGCGTTGCAATCGATTTGGGAATTAAGTCGATGACACCCCATCAGATGTCGCAACGAGGTATTGAAGTTCATGTAGTTAACGCGAATACGACATGGGAAGAGATTCTGGCTCTGAAACCCGATGGCGTTTTTCTTTCAAATGGACCGGGGGATCCGGCAACGGCGGTGGGCGCAATCGCGATAGTGCAGCAGGCCCTCGAGGCTAAAATGCCGTTATTTGGAATTTGTTTCGGGAACCAAATTCTCGGTCGCGCACTTGGATTAGAGACCTACAAAATGCAATATGGCCATCGGGGAATCAATCAACCCGTCAAGGACCTGACCACGGGAAAAGTAGAGATCACCGCCCATAACCACGGATTTGCCGTTCGGGCACCCCAATCATTGGAGTTCGACACTGCCTATGGTCGCGCCCGAATTTCCCATCTATGTCTGAACGACAATGTCGTGGAGGGGATCGAATTACTCGACCAGAGTGCAATTAGTGTCCAGTACCACCCCGAGGCTGCTGCAGGCCCACATGATTCCGACTATCTGTTTGACCGATTTTTAGAAATGATGGTTTCACATGCCTAGGCGCGAGGATATTAGGTCAGTCATGGTGATTGGGTCTGGCCCAATCGTTATTGGGCAAGCCTGTGAATTCGACTACTCGGGTACACAGGCATGTCGAGTATTGCGCGAAGAGGGGATTCGTGTGATTTTGGTGAATTCGAACCCTGCAACCATTATGACCGATCCAGAGTTCGCGGACGCCACTTACATTGAACCAATAACAACACAGTACTTGGAATTAGTTATTGCTAAAGAGCGCCCTGATGCGCTGCTACCAACACTGGGTGGGCAAACGGCCCTCAATGCTGCAATCCAATTGGATAAAGCTGGCATCCTGAAAAAGTACAACGTTGAACTTATCGGCGCCGATATTGAGGCAATCGAGAGGGGGGAAAACCGAGAAAAGTTCCGTAAAATTGTTCAAGAGATCGGTGCCGAAAGTGCGCGCTCGCACATATGCCACACCATGGATGACGCACTCGCAGGCGTTAGTGAACTTGGTTACCCGGTGGTGGTTCGTCCCTCATTCACTATGGGTGGTGCTGGTTCGGGGATCGCTTACAACGAGGAAGATCTTGTTCGAATTGCTGGACTTGGACTTGAGGCGAGTCCAACATCAGAAGTCTTGTTGGAAGAATCCATCATTGGGTGGAAAGAATATGAACTTGAGTTGATGCGCGACAAAAATGACAACGTGGTCGTGGTTTGTTCAATTGAAAACGTAGACCCCATGGGTGTTCACACGGGTGACTCCATCACGGTGGCCCCGGCTTTGACACTTACTGACCGCGAGTTCCAAAAGTTGCGTGACGTTGGAATTGACATTATCCGGGCAGTTGGGGTGGAGACGGGCGGTTGCAATATTCAGTTCGCGATTAACCCTGACGACGGCCGTTTAATTGTTATCGAGATGAACCCACGTGTATCAAGATCTTCTGCACTGGCGTCGAAAGCGACCGGGTTCCCCATTGCCAAAATAGCGGCCCGTCTCGCAATTGGTTACTCACTCGACGAAATTCAAAACGACATAACAGCAGAAACACCAGCTTCATTTGAGCCAACACTCGATTACATTGTTGTTAAAGTTCCTCGCTTCGCATTCGAAAAATTTCCTGGCGCCGATACCACTTTGACAACAACCATGAAAAGTGTCGGGGAAGCTATGGCCATTGGTCGTAATTTCCCTGAGGCCCTACAAAAGGCATTGCGCTCGACTGAGCAAAAGTCAGCCATTTTTTCGTGGGATGAGCCACGAGATGCGGCCGAGATTCCTACGTTAATTGAAGACATGAAACGGCCACACGATGGAAGACTCACACTGGCCCAACGGGCCCTTTGGTTAGGCGCTACCAATGCACAGATTCATGAGGCTACCAATATCGATCCTTGGTTCCTTGATCAAATCGAGCGAATCAATGAAATGGCAGATCAGATTCGAGAGAGTCAAGAACTTCTTGCGCCTCTCCTATTTGAAGCTAAGTCACTTGGCTTTAGTGATTTACAAATTGCGGGCCTGCGCGGCCTTGGTGAAACACACATCCGCGAGATGCGTAAGCAGTTGAGGGTTTTGCCCGTGTTCAAGACAGTTGACACCTGCGCCGCCGAGTTTGCTGCTAAAACCCCTTATCACTACTCAACATATGACAGTGAAACCGAGGTTGTGCCATCCGAGCGTCGAAAAATAATCATCCTCGGTTCTGGGCCTAACCGCATTGGTCAAGGTATCGAATTCGACTATTCGTGTGTGCACGCAGCCATGACATTAAGTGAAGCTGGTTTTGAAACAATCATGATCAATTGCAACCCTGAGACTGTCTCCACGGACTACGACACTTCCGATCGTCTTTATTTTGAACCATTGACCTTTGAAGACGTAATGGCCGTGATTGATGCGGAGAGTGCAGCCGGGGAACTTGTGGGCGTGATTGTGCAACTGGGCGGACAGACGCCACTTGGCTTGGCTCAACCCCTCGCTGATGCAGGTGTCCCCATCATTGGCACTCAGCCAGCAGCAATCCACTTGGCGGAGGATCGAGAAATGTTTTCTCAAGTATTAACCGAGGCGAAAGTTCCCGCGCCTGCGCACGGAACCGCCCGATCATTTGAGCAAGCGAGAGAGATTGCGGACCGGATCGGCTATCCCGTATTGGTGCGTCCGAGTTATGTACTCGGCGGGCGTGGGATGGAAATCGTCTATGAGGAGGAAAGGCTCAAGGATTATTTGGAGAAAGCCACTCAAATTAATCCTGAGCATCCAGTTTTGGTTGACCGATTCCTCGATGACGCCGTGGAAATCGATGTTGACGCGCTCTTTGACGGAACGGACCTCTATTTGGCCGGCGTTATGGAGCACATTGAAGAGGCAGGAATTCATTCCGGTGACTCGGCATGCGTTCTGCCGCCGATCACATTGGGTCGCGAGGAAATTGACCGTATTCGAAAGTCGACACACGCTATTGCCGCCGGAGTGGGTGTTGTTGGGCTGATTAACATTCAGTTCGCGTTGGCATCGGACGTTCTCTATATTTTGGAAGCGAATCCACGGGCATCTCGCACTGTCCCTTTTGTTTCAAAGGCAACAGGGGTGCCAATTGCCAAAGCTGCAGCACGGATCATGGCGGGGGAGAGCATCGCATCATTGCGGGTGGCTGGGTTATTGCCCAAAGTCGGAGATGGAGGTCAACTACCGCCGGGCAGTCCGGTTTGCGTTAAGGAAGCCGTTCTACCATTTGGTCGATTCCACGGAGTGGACACGGTTTTGGGTCCAGAAATGAAATCCACCGGGGAAGTCATGGGAATTGACACCTCATTTGGTGTGGCATTCGCAAAGTCTCAGGTAGCGGCATTCGCCGGTGGACTACCGACGCGAGGAACCGCTTTCGTGTCACTCGCCAATCGGGACAAGCGCGCGGCAATATTCCCGATCAAACGCCTCTCTGATCTTGGCTTTGAGATTGTGGCGACCGAAGGAACGGCTGACATATTGCAACGCAATGGTGTTCCCGTACGGGTCATCAGAAAGCAATTCGAAGGAACAGGTGCACAGGGGGAACCAACATCGGTTGATGCCATCAATAATGGGGAAATCGATCTCATTATCAACACCCCCTACGGAGTTGGCCCGAGAAAAGACGGATACGAAATCCGGACAGCGGCAGTTTTGCGTGGAGTTCCCTGCATTACAACCGTGCAAGGTTTAGCGGCCGCGGTGCAGGGGATCGACTCACTTCTCCACGACCAGCCAGCCGTGAAGTCGATCCAAGAGCATGCACGGGACGTAAATTGGGACGGCGTGTAGCGTGGAGTCCATGAATTCCGGTGCAATCCAAGTTATGGGCGAAGTGCTTGATGTACAGCGCACCGGCAAATATTTTGTGATGTCGGTCACCGCCCCTGGACTTGCTGAGCTGACCCAGCCCGGCCAGTTCGTCACTGTTGGAATGGGTGGTGAGGAAAACTCGATGATTCTTCGCAGATCCTTTGCAATCCAGCGTGTGCAATCGCGTGGCATGTACGGCGGGACATTGGAATTCGTGGTGTCCCCCGTTGGGAAAGGTACCCAGTGGCTGACCAAACTACGTCGCCACGATCCCTTAAATTTGGTGGGGCCACTAGGAAAACCCTTTACCTTACCCACGAAAGCGGTCTCGTGCGTTCTCGTAGGGGGCGGTTATGGTTCGGCGCCTTTAATTATGTTGGCGGAAAGTTTGCGTGATCGTGGTTGCCGGGTTGACACAATTATTGGGGCCTCCACCGAAGCGAAATTATATGGAGAACTTGACTTAAAGCGGGTATCGACTTCGCTCACGCTAACTACCGAAGATGGCACCGCCGGAGTGCACGGCAGGACCACAGACGCTTTGGTAAAAATCTTGGATTCATCACAAGTAGATGTTGTTTACGCATGTGGTCCGATGCCCATGTTGGCTAGTGTCGCCGAGGAGTCCACTGCTCGCAAGGTGTTTAGCCAGTGTTCTGTTGAAGAGTCAATGGCGTGTGGAATCGGTGTCTGTATGACGTGTGTTCTTCCTGTTATCGGTGACGACGGTGTTACTCGGATGCTCCGTTCATGTGTCGAAGGTCCCATATTTCGGGGTGATCGGGTTCGGTGGTCCGACGTTGGCACCATCCCCGATGGCACACTCGGTAAAGAAGTGGTTCGACCATGACGGGTGCGGTCATCATCACGCCAAAATCCTCAGGATCTTCCAGTGAATCTTCATTTAATTTTGCGACGAGTCTTGGTGCATTAGAACTAAGTACGCCAATTTTGACCGCATCAGGTTGTGCCGCAGCGGGACGTGAATTGGACAACTTCTTTGACATCACGGCAATCGGTGGCGTTGTCACCAAGAGCATCATGTTGGCACCGCGTTCAGGTCGCGCAACTCCTCGCATGGCTGAAACACCAAGCGGCATGCTTAATTCAATTGGTTTACAGGGTCCTGGAATCGAAAGTTTTATTGAAAATGATCTGGCCTGGCTGCAACAACGTGGAGCTCGCACGATCGTATCCATTGCGGGGGGAAGCGCCGAAGAATTTGGCAAAGTGGCCGCGAAGCTTCGAGTCGCGGGTGGCTTTGATGCAATAGAAGTGAATATCTCCTGTCCCAATGTTGAAGATCGAGGTCAAGTTTTTGCCTGCAACGCAGAGTCTGCGGCACAGGTTATTCAAACTGTCCGGCGAAATAGTGACAACAGGATCCCTATTTTTGCAAAACTCTCACCCG
>CAMAVT010000065.1 GCA_945861775.1 Bifidobacterium breve | reverse complement strand
CGGTGAGCCGATGCCAACATTTCGCGGGCCAAGGCAACGGGATCACCTGGATCGGATTGACCTTTTAACGGCGACTCAACGGTGAGGATGGTTTCTTTGGGGAGCGCCGCAATGAACTCGCGAACCGGGAGATCACCTTGATCGGGCATTAGACGACCGTGCACACCTTCACCGCGTGCGGTTTCCGCATCAAGCGCGGCACCTGCCCCCGGAGCGCTACAGATCTGGGCGTACGCAAAAAGTTCTGATGGGTACAGACGCAGATCACTCGGGTGTCCGCCGGAGCGCTCCAGATGCAATGAATCAGCGAGTACCACAACGTTGGGTGCACCACACTGCGTAACAATCTGGACGCACGTCTCAAGATCTTTCGCTGCCGAAAACAACATGAATTCAACCGCGATTGACGTACCGTGTTCGGCTGCCAATTCGGCAATCTGCGCGAGTGTTTCCACCCTGCGTGCGGGATCTTCGTCTTCCACCGTGGCGATTACATACCGGGCCCCCAGCGCCTGGGCTGCCTCCAAAAGCGGGCGGGCCCCCACGACGGCGGACGGGTCGGTCATGCGGATTACTTCAACGTCAAGAATGTTGATGCCTTCACCGTCAACTGCGCGAGCCAACGCTTCCAGCGCCCGGTCATTACCTAAAACGGCGTGGTCGATACCGGTTGAAGGGCTCGGTGTCAGCCGAAAACCGGTGAAGTCAAAACCTGCTTCGGCGGCAACGGCTGCAAGTCGTGCGGGTGGAACAGCCATCATGGAAAGGTGAGCGAGTCCGAAGGCACGAGACAACTTATGTACCCGCCAATCGCTCGACGATCGGAAGATACGCATCCAGGTGTGCATCCCCAACGGTGATGTAGGAGAAACCGTACTCCTCGCGCCGACGTTCTAACTCCTCGCAGATTTCATCAACACTGCCAACAGCTGCATGTGGGAAACGTTTTAGTTCAGCTAATTCCATGCCGGTTCGAGCCATGACCGACTCTGCTGTAATTTCCGAACGCCCTTGCACCGAGATGAAGTAGGTGGCTGCTTCCAACTCAATGTCGTTAAAACGCTCCCCCGCACCCGCTTTGATCCACTCAATTTTTTTATACGTCTCATCTTCTGTTGAAGACGCAATACTTCCCGCTCCCACAGTTCCGCTGCTGTTATTGAAATTCACGCTAACAATGTCAGCAAGTTCACCGGCTAAGCCCAAAACTTTGGGTGCACCGCCACCAATCATTAATGGTGGCCACGGACGCTGGATTGGTTGTGGTACAGCACGGTAACCGAATGACTCGATAAATTCACCGTGGTAGTCGACTTCACCTTCGTCGGCGTATGCCATGCGCATGAACTCTGCAGTTTCGCGCAGTAATTGAATGCGTCGGCCCGCGGATTCCCATGGAATCCCGAGGGCTTCGTACTCATTAACCAACCAACCTGCGCCCAGCCCGATTTCAAGTCGACCTTCGGAGAGAACGTCAATTGAAGCCATTTCCTTAGTGAGGACGGTGGGTAGGTGATAACTCACGCACGCCATTCGTGAACCGATTCGAAGTGTGGTCGTGGCCATTGCGGCAGCTGTCATTGCTGGGATGATCGCAAGGGTTTGAACCCGATGCCCCGTTCCTTCAATCTTGCTTCCAGGGCCCAGCAGGTGATCGGCGACGTGCAGGGTGGAATACCCGCTGTCTTCGACTTTGCGAGCAAGGTCAACCCATTCCTTCAGTGAAGTCGAACTAAAAGCCTGAATTGCAAAGCGAAATGGGCGTTTCATGTGCGTGCCTTTCGTGCGGAACGGAAGAAGGATCCGTGCGCGGCGGTAAACCCACCGTCAACAAAAAGTGTTTGCCCGGTAATCCACGACGCCTGTTCGGAACAAAGAAAACTGACAGCATTAGCGATGTCCTGTGACTCACCCATCCGACTAATCGGGAGGACTCCGGCAATTGCGGCCTGCGCCTTTTCATCACCGTAATGGCCAGCGGTCCCTTCGGTGAGCACCGTTCCAGGTCCGACCGCATTACAACGAACACCCAAAGGGGCAAACTCCAACGCCATGGCTTCGGTGATTTGGTTTATAGCGGCCTTTGACGCCGGGTACAGCGATGTACCGGCTGCGTGAGCCCTCGATGTAATTGACGAAAGATTGATGACCACGCCGCCGCCATTCGTCGCCATTATGGGCACGAGCGCTTGAGCCATGAGGACCGGACCAATCACATTGACATCAAGAATGGCGCGCATTTCCTCATGTGTTGTGTGTAAAAGATCTTGGTAACGCTGGATCGCAGCGTTGTTGACAAGCACCCGGCAGTTCGGTGCCAGAGCAGCAACAGAAGCTACCGCTTCACTATCTGAGACATCTACGATCGCGGTGCGAACACCGAGTGACTCACGAACATCATTGAGTGGACCCTCTGCAACATCTAATGCAAGGACGTCATAGCCGTCATTGACAAGTCGTTCAACAATCGCCCGACCGATACCTTGACCCGCGCCGGTTACGACCGCTGTTCCATTGTTACTCATCCACTCTCCTCGTCAGATTCACCGTGCACAGCCCACGTTACACATCGTCGCAAGACCTCGCGGTATTGCACAGATTCCCATGCGACCCGATCCACCACGCCTGTGTCAGGGATCCCAAGGTCAGTAACGTCAAATCGCCCGCGGCAGTGGCCGAGGGTGAAATACACAACATCACCCTTTCCTTCCGCGCGAGTAAACAGCACCGGGTGTCGCGTGCGTGAGCCGGAGTGTGAAACCTCGAAGCCGGGGCAGTCCCCCGTGAACCCAGTGTCAAGGATGACGTCAAGATCCTCGCGCAAATCCATGACGTACAACTCGTCGGTGGTCACAAAGGATGAAACTCCTGCTACGAGTGGGTGTTCGGGTTGTACAACATCAACGCGCCAGGGTGAAATTTTTGGGTGCGCAAGGAATCGGTTTCCCAGCAGTGCGGTGAACTCGGGCATCGCGTCGGGGGTGCGAAACATCTTCGGTCCGCCTGCAACAGGTGGGTCAAGCGCCGAGTTTGTTGCGTGCAGCGCAAGTAACCGCGCTCCGCCCTGGACCGCTTGGGTGAGAGCTAGTGATTCTTCCCGAGATGGTCGTACATCACACGTGTACGCAATAACGGCATCAGAATTTGCAAGAGCATTAACATCTGAGTAGTCAGAATGCACGGTGTATTGAACGGATCCGTGTTCACCGAGTAATTGAACTAACTCGAACCGGGCGTAGTCCATGTCGTGCCAACGCCCACCGACAACGAGAGCAACCTTGACTGGAAGTGCGGCGTTGACTTGGGGGGTGGAGCAGTGCATCACATGTGGCATGCGATTGACCACCCCCTTCGTCACCGACGAATTTTTATTAGAACTGGGTTCGAACGGTCATGCCGCCGTCGCACACAACGTTGGTGCCCACGCAGTAACCCATGACTGGACTGGCCAGACCGACGATAACCGCGGCAACCTCGCTGGGCTTGCCCATGTGTCCCAACGGAATTGATGCAAGAACTTTTTCGTATACCTCGGGACGCCCGGACTTGATTTTGCTCCAGTCACCCTCTTCGAAGTAAACGGGTCCGGGTGAAACCGTGTTCACGCGAATCCCCTTGGGCGCAAGGGCGTGTGCGGCAGCGGAAGCATGTCGAACAATTGCCGCTTTGAAAGCACCGTAGGAGTTGGGGGAACTGGGCCATACATTGTCAAAACCAAAAGTTGAAGAAAGCGCGATGATCGAACCGCCGCCAGCAGCTTCAAGGATGGGGGTGGCTTCGTCGATCAGGTGGACCAAGGGAAGAAGGTCAAGTTCGAGGCTCTGCTGCCACTGCTCAGGGCCCTTTATTGAGCCACCGGTGACGTTGGAAACCAAAATGTCCAGTCCACCGAGGTTCTCGGCCGCATCACGGATAAATCCTTTGAGTTGGTCCTCTTTGCTCACGTCAATTGCGCGAGCGAACACCGTAACTCCAGCGCCGCGCAGTTCGGCGGCAAAAGCCTCAACGGCCTCTTCGTTGCGGGCGCAAAATGCGACGGATGCACCCTCGGCGGCTAGAAGTTCGACGGTGGCGCGACCAATACCGCGGGTACCGCCGGTTACGAGAGCACGTTTTCCAGTAAGACCAAGATCCATGATGTTCCATTCTTTGGGGTGTTAGACACTTTTCGTGCCGAAGCTAGGATGTCCATGTTATCGGATCACCGTGACGACATAAAATCATCGCCACTCGTATCGTGTTTCATCTCACTACTTCTCATCAATTCAATTTTTACCATTTCACCGGAGGCGCCCATGAATCACGTAACGGTACTCCCGCTCGGCCTCGAACTCGAGGTGGCAAAAGACCAGACGGTCATGGCAGCGGCTCATCAGGCGGGTTATATCTGGCCCACTGAATGCCAAGGGGAGGCTTCCTGCGGCCTCTGTGTCAGCATCATTCGTGAAGGCACCGAGAACTGCGCTCCTATGCTTGATGAAGAACGGGAAACACTTGAGCGAACGATGGGCATGATTGATTCATCTCGGCGACTCGCCTGTCGTTTGTTAGTCACGGGCTCGGTGAGCTTGACCAAGCGCGGCGTTCGCCAAAGTGAGGAGGCATAAAAGATGAGCGAATCAACCGACCTTCACGCGCTCGCCCAACGACTTGAACGGCTCGAGACAACCGAGGCTGCCCGATCAACCCTGTTTGCCTATGCGCAGGCGGTCGACACCCGTAATTGGTCGATGCTCGGCGGAGTTTTCAGCGAAGATGCTGTATGTGAAATGCCCGGTCTAATCCTCACCGGTCGCACCGCGATCGTGGAAGCGATGCAGGGCATGCTGCCCTCTGAATTCATTACCCGACACTTGATTGTGAACCCGCAGGTAACGTGGACAGCACCTGGCCGGGCCACCGTTCGCGCGACCGTCTACTACGCGCACGAGGGTACTGGCTTTGAGGCAACCGGTTGGGGGGATTACACCGACGAGATCGTGGTCACCGACGGAATCGGTGTTATCACGCGGACAGTTTTCACGCCGGCGGTGCATTTGCCGGGAAGCGTCGCAAGTCTTGCTACACGGTTAGAGCACACTGAAAATGCCGAATTGGCTCGCGCGGTTTCATGGCGCTACGCGAACGCTGTTGACACCCCAGACTTCGACTTGTTGAAAAGTGTCTTCACCGAAGATGCTGTCCTGACCACGAGTAGAGGCGTGCGCACTGGCCGCGAGCAAGTAATGGACTTCTATGCGACCGCGCTGCTTGCCCCGGTAAAACGAAAGCACTTCTTGGTGAATCAGACACTCACCCCACTAGGTCCTGACGTGGTGCTACTGGAGTCCTACTTTTTATACACCTTCTCCGGCGAAGACACCTCCACCATTGGTTGGGGAAACTACGTCGATCGTATCCAGATCATCGACGGTGTTGGTTACATCCAGGACAAGCGGATTACAGCGGACCTTCATGCTGACTCCCGTATTGGCTGGGCGCGTCCGTGAGTGATTCACTCAAAGTGAATAACGACCCGCCATACAACCTGGTACTGCTCGATCTCGACGGCACAATGATTGATTCCGAACCTGGTGTACAGGCCGCAGTAGGGCATGCACTTGTCGAAGGTTTTGGCATAACGCCAACCAAAGCCGAACTCGAAGAGTTTATGGGGCCACCTCTATCAGAGGTGCTACCACGAATTTTCGGTCTCAATGATCCAGCCGATGAAAAACGCTTCTTCGAGTTATTTTGTGCGGTGTACTTCCACGGGATGGAGTATGACTTTGATTTGTACCCGGGCATGCTCGATTTAGTCAACGACCTTTTTGACGCCGGGGTCTCAATTGCCTTAGCAACATCCAAACCCGCGGAGTCCGCGGAGCGGATCTTGCAGCACGCGAACATTGATCATCGCTTTACTTTCATCGCAGGTTCATCCTCCGACGGTACGCGTCAAAACAAAACCGATGTACTCGCACATGCCTTCACCCAGATGCAAGCAAGTGCTGCGACACATCGAATTGTGATGGTGGGTGATCGCGCCCTTGATCTACATGCCGCACACGACCACGGAGTCGACAGCATCGCGGCCTACTGGGGTTACGCACCACTGGGTGAACTCGATGACTGCTCCCCCACCCACCGAGTAGCAAACGTTGCCGAGCTAAGAAAGGTGCTGCTACCGGACTGAGCTGGTTGATCCCCGGCTAGCGAACAGCCGCGTCAAGTAATGGAGCAAGGCGATCAGGTATACCGATCCAATCCTGCGGAGACACAATTGCAGGATCAAAGTTTGCATCAATAGAAACGGCATCAACTCCTGCTGCAGCAGCAGCCGCTACCTCAACACACAACTCGTCGACACTGAGCGGACGCAGATTGGCAACGACCACGGGTGGATCGGTGAAAAGGTCCCAACACATTTTCAAAGGTGCAAGTTCGGCCGGACGCATTGTTGCCAAAAGGTTCATCGTTTCTAAATGTTGCTCCAGTGTCCCCGAGGCCGGATTCCACCAGTCGAATTGTTCGGCGGTCCGTTTGAGACCAATCTCTGATCGCATACCCGCCATCAGTGGCGGGTGTGGCCGCTGAATTGGTTTGGGGTCAACATCAGATGCAGGAATGGAGAAAAATTCACCCTGATGACTGACCGGATCAGGGCCCCAGCACGCTTTCATCGCGTCAATAAGTTCACCGGCGCGACGTCCCCGCGTACGTGGGTCAACGTCATATTGCGCGTGCTCTTCATCAGACCAACCAACACTGAAACCAAAAACAGTTCGACCACCCGAAAGCACGTCCAGCGTTGTGATGCGTTGGGCTAGATCAACCGGACGGTTGTAACCGGCCACGAGAATGCTTGTTCCCAAGATAATCTCATTTGTCCAACCGGCGACAACCGATAACAATTCAAGTGGCTGCAATACCGAGCGGTACGCCTGCGGAACCGCAAGACCCGGTCGCGCCGAGTAACCCGAGAGGACTTCATGCGGGTAGAACAGATGCTGCTGAACGAATAGGTGCCCAAATCCGAGCTCCTCGGCTCGCTCGGCAAAGCCGCGAACCGCATTAGCGTCAACATGGGAGCCCAACTGGGGAAGCGCCAGACCAACGCGCATGCGATCACTCACGGCCAAAGACCGCCACCAACGGTAACGACTTCACCATGCATGTACGGAACTTCGTCACTAAGCAGCCAGGCGGCGGTTGCGGCAATTTCTTCTGGATCTGCGTACCGACCCATGGGGACTGCCGCACTCATCGCGCCCTTGAATGTCTCGACATCAATGCCCGCCAAAGCTGCAAGGCCTTCTTCCAGTGGACGCATCATGCGCGTCTCAACCACACCCGGTGCCACGACGTTTACGCGAATACCCTGTGGACCGGCTTCTTTCATCAATGACTTCGACATTCCGATCACTGCGTGCTTGCTCGCAACGTATACAGCAACGCCACCATCGCCCTTGAGTCCGGCAATGGAAGCGGTGAAAACGATCTTGCCGCGATTAGGTTGGGTTGCCATCTGTCGCATGGCCGCGGAAGACCCGAGGAACGCACTGAGCACATTGACGGCGAAAACCTTCTGGAAGTCGTTGATGTCGAAGTCGGCGACGGTGAGCACTCGGCTCTCAACGCCCGCGTTTGCATAAAACATGTCGACACTTCCGAATTTCTCGACCGTGGTCGCGAAGAATTTTGCGGTGTCTTCAGGACTGGTGACGTCGGCGCCGATTGCGAGCACCCGATCGCCCAATTCGGTTGCGAGTGCATCTACACCAGCTTGGTTAATGTCAACGGCAACAACGTTTGCACCTTCAGCATGCAGTCTTCTCACTGCAGCCGCACCGATCCCGCCAGCGGCTCCGGTCACGATTGCGGTTTTTCCTGAAATTCCTTTTAGCATCAATCCTCCTTGGTGGTGTTACTGCAGATTTCCTTAATTTACCGGCCGTGCCCGTTCTTGTCAGTTAATACTTGTCAGATAAAAACAGTGTGCTGAACTTCACTCGGCGTGACAATCGTTCACCGAGAATTTAACCAGCAATATTGCGATCCCCGTCCCAGTAGGGGCGCCGCAGTGATTTCTTGTCGACCTTCTGCATTTCATTGCGCGGCAACTCTGCGATGAACTCGTATTGGCGTGGGATTTTGTAGGCGGCCAGCCGCTCACGACAAAAAGACTGCAGGTCCTCAGCGCTGGGAGGGTCTAATGGATTCGCGGGAACAACAAATGCGAGAAGTTGTTCACCCAAATCAGCGGAAGGAATCCCGACAATTGCGACTTCTGCGACACCGGGGTGATCCAACAACGCGTTTTCACTCTCAGAAGGGTAAAGATTCACTCCCCCTGAGACGACCATGTCTGAGAGGCGGTCGGTAATAAAGATGAAACCATTTGCATCAACATGACCCATGTCCCCCAGCGTGAATGCACCCGGTCGCACATACGCCTTCGCTGTTTTTTCCGGATCTTGGTGGTAACTCGGGCCAAATCCTTCGGGAGCTTGGAATGCAAGGATTCCGGTCTCACCGATTCCCAGTTCATTCCCTGCCTCGTCAACAACAATAACCTCAAACGGTTCCACGGTGCGGCCAACAGAGCCCGGGTTTTCGAGCCACTCAGGAGATGTAATGCGACACAGGGTTCCGGTCTCACTTCCGCCGTAGGACTCCAGCAGCACGGGGCCAAACCAATTGATCATTTCCCGCTTCACTTCAGATGGGCAGGCAGAACCGGTGTGAGCGATAAGTTGCACGCAACTAACGTCAAATGAAGCGCGCACCGCTGGGTCAACGGCCAATAATCTTTGAAAATGTGTCGGCACCATGACGGATGAACTCACACGGTAGGTATCGATCAAACCCAACACGTTCTCGGCGTCGAATTTCCCAACAACAACGACCGGGCGTCCGAGTAACAGGTGACGCACCGCGGTGAGTGGACCGTTGTGCTGAAGTGGTCCAACAACAATGTGCGCACCTTCAGGGAACTGTGCGCGCTCACGCAATTTATCCAGATATTGCAAGTGATTCGATACCTGGGCGAGCACCCAACGAGTAGAAGTTCCGCGAGCGCGACCGGTTGTGCCCGACGTGTAAACCATGGTGGGAGCGGCCGGGCGTTCGACAAATTCAACATCTGTCGGTGCGGCAGCAAGCCATTCGTCCCATTTGATCACACCTAAATGCTCTGATGAATTAGTTGCACCCGAGTGCAGTACGACCGTGTTCACCAATCCTGCTTCCAGCGCAGACACCGCAGTTGCAGCACCACCGGGGCCGGTAATGAGGCCAACCATGTGTGCATCTTCAATTTGATCGCGCAGTTCCGGGAGAGTGAGTTGACGTGACACGGCAACCGTGCCGACTCCTGCCATCAGTCCTGCGGCATGGGCCATCAGTGTGGGCGAAGCGTTGTCGCCGAGAATTCCCCACCGCTGTTGCGGATCGGGAGCACCGGCCAACATGGCGGAGGCAACGCTGCGGAGTTCAACAGCCGTATCCGCCCAGGTTCGGGTTGACAACCCGTCAACGAGGGCGATCCCCGTGGGTTGTGTTGCAGCGATCTCAGCGATCGGCCCAAGATTTAAATCAACCACGGCACGTCCTTCCGCTCGAGACGTGTTGGGCGCATCGGTAGATCCATTAAGAGCACAGGCGGGAGATTACTCCCTCTGATAGTGTCCGAAATCTGTCCCACTAAACATCACAAAGTAATTGGAGTAAACATGGACTTTCAACCTAGCGAAAAGGCTCAAAAACTCTCTGACGTGATGTGGGATTTCCTCAATGAGCGGGTGCTCCCTGCCGAAGCTGTTTATGACGAATACCGTGCTTCCGTTGGCCCTGATGACTTCACTCTGCCTCCCATTGTTGAGGAATTGAAAACCCAAGCCCGTGAACTGGGACTGTGGAACCTGTTTTTGCCAGAATTCAGTGGACTCACCAACGTTGAGTACGCGCAACTCGCCGAGATCTCCGGTTGGAGTGTTGACATCTACCCCGAGGCGATCAACTGCCAGGCCCCCGACACCGGCAATATGGAAACCCTTCACCTCTTCGGTACCGATGAGCAAAAAGAGAAGTGGCTTGAGCCCCTCCTTGATGGCACCATTCGATCTGGCTTTGCCATGACCGAGCCTCGCGTCGCAAGTAGTGACGCCACAAATATTGAATGCACGATCACTCGCGAGGGCGATGAATACGTAATTAACGGAACCAAATGGTGGACCACCGGTGCGATGGATCCTCGCTGCAAGATTTTGATCGTGATGGGAAAGACTGACCCGAACGGCCCAGCTCACCGGCAGCAATCAATGGTTCTTGTCCCTATCGACACTCCCGGTGTTCGTATCGTGCGTTCGCTCACCGTTTTCGGCCGGCAAGACCAGCATGGCCACGCATGGATCGAGTTCGAGAACGTTCGCGTACCTGTAAGCAACATCCTGGCTACCGAAGGGGACGGGTTCATGATCGCCCAAGCCCGACTGGGTCCAGGCCGCATCCATCACTGCATGCGCTCAATAGGTCAGGCCGAGCGCGCATTGCAAATGATGGTCGAGCGAGCCAACTCACGGGTGGCATTCGGTGGTCCCCTCGCCGATCAAGGCTCCATCCAAGAATGGATTGCCGAGTCACGAATCGAAATTGAACAAGCGCGCCTGATGACCCTCAAGGCCGCCTGGATGATTGACCAAGGTGGAGCAAAGTCGGCTAAGACCGAAATTGCCGCCATCAAGGTAATCGCTCCGCGAATTGCATGTAATGTGATTGACCGAGCAATTCAGGTTCACGGTGGGCTCGGGGTCAGTGATGACATTCTGCTCGCGAAAATGTATGGCTGGCAGCGCTCACTCAAGATTTTTGACGGACCCGACCAGGTGCATTTGCGCTCGATCTCGCGTTGGGAACTCAAGCGCCCCCGGGCCGTGAAACTCCCGTAGTCTCCGCGCACCCATGCTTGGTCTCCCCTAGGATTACCTGATCCCCAGACTCTAGGACACAAAGTACATTGATGTCCTATAATCTGAAGTCCATAGGACAATCCGGTGTGGTGCCGGCGTCCAATTGAGGAGAGCCCCCTTGAGTACCGTCGATGTAAACCGTCTTCCCACAAATCCTGTTCGATTTGTTACCGCCGCCAGCCTTTTCGACGGGCATGACGCGGCAATCAACATTATGCGTCGGATCCTGCAGTCACAGGGATGCGAAGTAATCCACCTGGGTCACGACCGCAGTGTTGAGACGATTGTTCGGGCAGCAATCCAAGAAGATGTACAAGGTATTGCGATCTCGTCCTATCAGGGCGGGCATGTTGAGTACTTCAGTTACCTACGCGACCTGTTGGACAGTCGAGGCGCCGAGCACATTCGTATTTACGGTGGTGGCGGTGGCGTTATCGTCCCTGAAGAAATCGCCATTCTTGCAAAAAAACGGGTTCGTATTTTCTCCCCCGAGGACGGCCAGCGTCTCGGACTGGTCGGCATGATCGCCTCGATGGTGGAGGAGTGCGATGTTGACCTCACCGAAAACATCCCCGCTCTTGATGCAGTACTCGCGGGTCACGAGCGCGAACTTGCTCGGGCAGTAACCCTCCTCGAAGAGGGCAGGGCGCCGGCCGGCTGGCTCGAACAAATTCAGGCTGCTGCAGCACAGGTTTCTACTCCGGTCCTAGGTATTACCGGAACCGGTGGCTCCGGAAAATCAACCCTCACCGATGAACTCCTACGACGTTTCCGCACCGATCAAGAAGGCAAAATTCGAATTGCGGTAATCGCGGTTGACCCAACCCGACGCAAGGGTGGTGGCGCACTTCTCGGTGATCGAATCCGCATGAACACCATTGATCTTGGATCCGTTACCTTCCGTTCCCTTGCAACCCGGGGCGCCGGTTCGGTCATCCCTGAAAATCTCGCTGACGTAATCACTTTGTATCGGGCTACCCACGACCTGGTGGTTGTCGAAACACCCGGAATCGGCCAAGGCGACTCGGGAATTGTTCCTTTTGTTGACACATCGCTTTACGTCATGACACCGGAGTTTGGTGCAGCTTCGCAACTAGAAAAAATCGACATGCTCGACTACGCAGACGCTGTGGC
>CAMAVT010000064.1 GCA_945861775.1 Bifidobacterium breve | reverse complement strand
CACCATGGTCCATGCCTACAGTTCGGCAAGCACTACGGCCCACGACCGACTGTTTTTTAACATTCTCATGACGGGAATCACAGCGACGATCGCGACATTTGTTGGGGCGATCTACCTCTCTCAGGTTCTCGTTGATGAAGTTGGAATTCGCGTCCTAGAACCAATTGCCCAAATAAATGAGCATTTTGAGATACTGGGTTACGTCATTGTTTCCGTCTATTTTGTCGTTTGGGCGTGTGCGTTTTTGGTGTGGCGCAGATCAAAGAAACGCGCCGAGACCAATGTTGTCGGCGAGTACCGCAGGGCCATAAGTGCACCGTATGCCAAGTCCAGTCCTGATGAGTGACCAAGCTCCGCGAGCCGGGCGCGGGAAACGCGCGCTGCTCCTTCCTGTCCGCGAGAGCATTCCTGCAAAAGAGTGTGAAGTGTTTCAATCGACTGCCCAACCGCGGCCCATCTCAGAAATGCGCGCGAAATCTCATGTGTAGCTGCGGCACGCGCGATCTCCTGGCGCATCTCCCGGTTATGACCACCAAGCATCGAGTCAACTACAAGAATCCCCGCCGCAACATCGTCACCAGCTGGCGTTAATCCAATCCCGCGGCCAATGACCGATGCGCAGGCACCGGCGAGATCACCCACTTGCAAGAAACTCGCCAGTTCTTCCTCCAATAGGTGGCCCGGTGATGAACCCAAAGTGAGATCGGGGACGTGACCCAATACGGTTGCGAGAAGTCCAGTTGCTCGATTGATATCCGGGTTCGCCGCGGGTACCCACAGATGCTCAGAGACGGGCACGATTTGATCGACCACGCACAATTCTCCATCACGCACTTCTACCGGATCGCCTAAGGAACCCAGAGGCAAAGTGTGCATTCGGGCATGGAGAGGGCCCGAAGGGACGCTAGAGATAGTGAGTGCGAATACGTGTTCGCCCACCTGGATATACATCGCCTTACGAAAGCTGGCAATGACCCGGCCCGCAGAGTTTCTTTCGAGGCCTTCGCGAACTCCCTCCCCCGTGTCAAGGGGAAGGGTCACTACATTCATTTTCCCTGGTTAACAAGCTCGACTAGGGCTTGCCCAAACCCTTCAAGCGGCGCCGTCGCGACGCCAGCTCCTATCTGCCCTACCCCTGACGAAAGATGAAGAATTCCTGTGGTGACCTTGGGGCTAATTCCAGTCTCAACCACTTTTCGCACATCCACGCCAAGTGGGGTGCCTCGAAAGCTCATCGTCGGCAATTTGAATCGACTGCTTTCTGACACACATATCCTTCTCATATCTTCGGTGGCCCGGGCAGCATCAGACATCGACCCACCGAGAAAAGCCGCCACCGCTGGAGACCCTGCTGCAGCAGCCCCCCCAAGCCCAATCAACTCGAGTACCGCACTGTCACCCATGTCAAGGGCGGCATCTTCCGAGCTGAAACCCGCGTAATACAACGCATCTGCCACCGGAGGAGCCGGACAAATATGCCAACGAGGTGAATCCCCCACCTTCACGCCAAAAGTGGTTCCGTTGCGCGCCATGGTCGTGACAATCGTTGAACCAGACACTTGCTCCGCTGCGAGCATCAGTGACTTTGCCGCCGCCATAGCAATTGTCAGAAAGAAGAGGTGATTCTTGGACAAATAATGAGCGAATGCCACCGAGCCTTCATCATTTCCCAATCGGGCAATTGATGTAAGCACATCGCGGATCAAAAGATTTGTCGTCGCCTGCGTACGCATATGAACGTCGTCGCCCATTTGCACACCCTGTGATGCTAAGGACAGGATGTCAATCGGACCACTTTCCTTGAGGATCTGTGCGATTCTCGGCTGGGCAACCTCCCGTAAGAAGATCAGCCTTTCTATCGCCGCTGGCGACTCACGTCCAAACCACGGAACATCCCCCGGACCCTGGTTAACGGGCGCGAATCCAACTGTCCCAGACTCCGCATTCTCAGCTATCCACACCGGGGTCGTAGGTCCGATAGCTGAAGCCATCGGCACGACGGTCCCATGATCATTGGCGGCAGCAAGTGCGACGGAGCCATCCGCGAGCAACCGGTCAGCTGTTTCAACATCTTGCGCCCAACCTTCCGCAACTGTTGCAGCGCGCATCGATCGCCGTACCGGATCACATACGAATTCATAAGCAATGGGTGGACCGGCATGCAGCAGGGTGCGATCGGGAAGTGTAGACAATGCATCCCGTGCGGCCGCCACTCCAATGAGAATCGGAACTCCCTTGTCAATCCTGCGAATTGCTTCGACATTCGCCTTGTCGTATTCCAGAGAATTCATCGCGTAAGAATCAGTGAGCGCCCTGAGAAGAACCGGTGAATTTCCCGAAGGGACGCGCCAGTCAACGTGAATCACCTCAGCATCTTGTTCGCGGATCGCTTCCGCGAACAATGGCAATCCAACGTTGATTACTGCCGCGTTCTCTGGCAACTTATGCAGGGTTGTTTCCATATTCTTGACTCACTTCCTTATTGTTGGACGAGTTCTCGGGCGCGGATCAGCAGATCGGATTCCGCCGATTCAATATTGTGCTGCTCAGTGCCCAAGAGTGTGCGCAGATCAAGGGTCGCCGCCAGAACACTTTCAGCCATGGCTATGACGGTGTCTGGGGCTGCACCTCCGATCGACTTTCGCGATTGAATCAAAGTCATTGGATCAAAGATCTCGTCCAACTCACCGGTCTCGACTTGTTTCGGATCAAACCCACCGTCTTTGAGCGCCCATGTGATGTCCTCCGCGGAAATTCCTCGATCCCCCTCCGCGGCGTGCGTAAGCGCAGTGCGAACGACACGGTGAGAAGCGAGGTAGTCCAGTCCACACGAACGCATCAGGAGATGGGCGACATCAGCGGCCTCGGTATTCGCACCGTCGATTGCCGATTTCATGCGAGCTTCATGGACCACGAGGTCACGCACCACTGAGGTCAGCAATCGTGTTACCTGACCAGCCAGGGCTAACGATCGAGGAAGTTCTCCGTAGGCATAAATGTATGTATCACTGCGAGCCGAGGGAGCCTTAGAAAGGGCAAGTTGTCCCGTCAGACGACCGATCAAAATCCCAGTTGAGCCCCTGATCACCGAAAGTGCATACGGATTACGTTTTTGGGGCATAAGCACACTGGGTCGCACCGACGAGTCCCCCAATGACAAGAAGCCGAATTCCATGCTGGCGAAGATTTCGAGGTCTTCTGCGAGCCGATCCTGACCCAGAGTCAAAGTGGTGGCGGAAAAAAGTACGTGCAAAAATGGATCCGTCTGCCACATGGCGTCGCGGACATGCTCGATCGGTTTATTGAATCCGAGGTTATGGGCCACGCGCACGCGGTCCCGAATAACTACCGACCCATTTGCACCACCGGATCCGGCCACGCTCGAGTTAACATGAACGTACTCAGCAAGTAATCGATTAGCGTCTCGAAGTATCGGGTCGGCAAACGACAATAAATAGTGACCGAATGTCGAGGCCTGCGCCGGTTGGAGATACGTATAGTCGGGCATTAGTGAGTGGGAGTGCTCAATACTCCGCGCGCAGATCGCCTCGATCAACCCACACGAGTCCTGTGTCAGTGCGAGCACCTGCTTGCGTACCACTAGTCGGTAGGCCGTGCGAACTGCCTCCCGTCGCGTTCGACCAGCTCGTAGTGAACCAGCGACCGGTCCTATGAGCTCGACAAGAAACTGTTCTCGACACGTCACCATCTCACCGATTGACGGGTCATAATTAATTTCTGAGCTGGATAAGGATTCGAGGTGAAGGAGACCACCGAGCAGGGTCCGTGTCTCTTCGCGCGAGATCGCTCCTGCATCAAATAAATCCAATGCATGTGCAATATCTGCGAGATTAAGTGCATTGTGCAGAATGGGAGCATCGGCAATCTCCCACGCGTACCCGGATTCAGTGAGTTCCGGGGAGATATCAAACATTTTTGGCTACCACGCTTTCACGGTTGCCCATCACGGTAAGTGATTCAATCGCCGCCGGCAATCCTCCCGTTAGCCACCACACAACAGTGTCATTGGAGTCACCGGTTATCTGAGAAATTATCTCGTAAGCCGGGACACCGTATGTCGGGTCGAGAAGAACTCCAACGCGCCGGAATGCTTCATCTCGCGCAAACGCACCATTTGCATCTAGCTCTTGATCATGGGATCCCACTGCGTCAATGATGGTGAAATTGGTCATCGATGGTGCCCCTCGTCCCAAAAGTTCTGAGGTTTGCGTTGACAAGTCAGTAATGACTCCACGCATCTCATCCACATTTCGGCTCACTGACACCCCAACAACTTTCCACATCGCTCCCAAGAAATCACTGCCCGCAAGGAACCCTGCAATCGATGCACCAGACCCAACGGGAAGCACCACGGTTACTTGATTGGGATCCGTCCCCCTCACGTTGCATTGCTCATACAGTTCAATTGCAGCTGTGGCAAAGCCCAAGCCACCTACTGCAGTAGCACCACCGCGGGGAACGGGGTACGGCCTTCGGCCTTCGGCCGCCAACTCCGCTGCCCGACGTTCGACCTGTTCATTTATTAACGAGCGGTCTTGCCCGGTGAAGTGAATCACCGCGCCAGTTGCCTGCGCCATTAATAGGAGTACGGGCCAAGCCTCCATGGGATCTCCCGCCACCTCAATTTCACAATCAAGACCGACTGCCGCTGCCGCATGTGCACAGGCTCCAATAAAATTAGACCCTGCCGCTCCACCGGTAACGACAACATTGGAGTCGCATTTGAGCGCGTCCGCCATGAGATATTCCAATGGCCTTACTTTGTTGCCGGCCAGCCCGAAACCCGTGAGATCGTCACGCTTGAGAAGAACGGTGGCAGCCGCGTGGATCTGCCACGGAGCGGCGAGGTGCAGGGCTGTCGGAAATTGACCCAGGTGAGTTCGAGGAAATCGATCAGTCGGATTCACTGGCACCCATTTCGATCAGTGACAGACTGTGTTTCGATCAGTGACAGACAGTGGTCGATAAGGGGCCCGGTGGTGGGCTCGGTATTCATCCACTCGAGCACGATTTCCTGTGACACGTTGGCTGCTGCGGCAATCAATGCTGCAATCGATTGAATATCTTCGGTCCCATCTCTTTCAGAGAGAGCCACCTGCATCAATTCCTGCGCCTGATGTTTTCCCATCTGTGCAGACAGAGCTCGCAGAACCGACTCTGTGTTTCCCGTTCCTGAGGATTCGAGATTGCGCAGCATCTTCTCTGGATGAACGCGCAGCCCAGCAACAAGTTCTGCCGCCACGCTAGCTGCCTTGCCTGTGCACATAGCGACCTCGGGCAACATGGCCCACTCGGCCTTCCAACTTCGGCCATCTCGTTCATGACTGGACACGACACCCTCAACGAGAACTCCAGCCGCGGCACGCGCAATCCGCGACAAGGTGTCCAGGTGCTCACTCAATTCCGGGTTTTGCTTGTGCGGCATGGTGATGCTGCCGACTGCGTGGACATCTCTTGGTTCGCTGAGTTCCCCAATTTCTGGTCGAGCCAACTCGTAGATTTCGTTGCCGATCCGAGCAAGTGATGATGCCACCGTCGCCATGGTTGTCCCGAATTCTGCGATCCTGTCTCGGGTGGCCGTCCACGACATACCGGGGTCACCCAGTCCGAGAAGTTCGCAAAATCTGCTCCGTAGTTCCAAGCCCTGATCGGGAAAAAAAGCGAGTCCGCCGGTCGACCCGGCGAGCTGCCCCACGCTCCACCGCGTCCGCGCCCCGTCGATCCGTTCAATGTGACGATTAATCTCGTCCGCCCACGTTGATACTTTGAATCCGAATGTCACCGGTGTACCCGGTTGGCCGTGGGTGCGACCAGCAATTGGAGTATCGCGGTGTTTCTTTGCCAATTCCACACACGAATCGCGTAGCTTTACAAGGTCCGCACGGATTAAGTCACCGCTATCGCGCATGATCATGCCAAACCAGGTATCTGTCAGGTCTTGAACCGTAATTCCAAAGTACACGTACTCTCTGGACGAACTATTAAGAATCTGCTGTAGTCCACGGATGAGTCCCAGGGTCGAGTGTGATGTTCGCCGGGTTTCCGAACTGATGAAATCTTCATCTAGTAATTCCACCCGTGCTTTGCTCGCGATACCCTCGAATGCGGCGTCGGGGATAATTCCTAGTTCGGCTTGGGCTTGTGCCAACGCCACGAGAATATTGAGCCAAGCCTGCAGTCGATGCTTCTGCTCAAAAATACGATCGAATTCAGGTGTACTCCATCCATGGGCATACATGGATGAAGTGGTCAAACGGTTGTCCACGCCGGGTCCCATGCACGTGCCAATTCATTGATCGCTTCACGGATGTCAGCCAAAGATGCACCCCATGGAACGATCACCCGGCCATTCTCAATTTCTATTGACTCCTCGAGGAGGCAGCACTTTGTTATTGTTGCCATTCCCGAGGATTCTTCGCGTTCCCTTGGGCAGAAGGACACCATCGGCGGGCGGTCGCCATAGAACCACTCATGTATTTGTGCGGATCGTTCACATCCGACCAAGGTCCAATCTTCGCGATCGGGACGTTGGTCTAGGTAGGAAGTGCGGGCACCAACAATTTCCGTGTCAGCGCCCCGGCAGGGAAGAAGGTAGTGCCCACTCGGAATTTTCGATCCAAACGAATCCAACGTCAATGCATCGAGGTGCGCGATTATCGGGGGTAAGTCTTCGGCCACCTCGAGGAGCCGGCACACCTGATCAAACAGTTTCGCAGGAGTCGGGGGGACTACTTCAGTGACGTTGATGTTCAGTGGTTGTGGATTGAGAATGAAACTGACGTGGGAGTACAGGCCTTCAACAACGACGGCCTTCGCTTCAGGGGCGTGATTCGCTGCGGCGCGCGCTAGATTGGACGGAACTGCCGTGTCAATGCTTGCATCGACGACGAAGGAACACTCAGTCGGATCCGCCAGGATCTCGACACTCGTCACGGGCGAAAAGAGGGGAACGGGGTCCGCTCTCTGGACCGCTGCCAGCCAGACCCCATTCGGCTCATGGACCACGATGAAGCGAGTTCGTCGGTACACCTCTCTACCGGTGAAGTATTCAATGAGGGACTCCCCGGTGAAGGAGTCTGTCGAGTGGGTCACGGAGACACCTCGGTAGGCACTGGGAACCACATTGAGCCGAGATCGAAGAAGGACTTGACCGGGGTCTGTCCTGGTTCCGCTCACCTATGCACTCCCGAGGACTGGGAAATGCCAACGGCAACCAACGCGGTATCAGCACGCAGTCCTAGACGAAGAGTTTGTAAGGGAAGTAGATCCTCAGGCGCGACGTTGCCCACATTCACTTCTGGTCCATGTGTATTGATGAACCAGGCTTGCTGATCTTTTCGAGGCGCCTCAAAAAGCACACGATCGAGCCCTGCCGCCAGCAATGCCGCGTCGATGACTTCAGTTTGTGGAGTCCCGTGGGAGTCATAAACACCAACGGTGCCACTCTCTCGTCCTTCAGCCACAATGTATTCGGCCCCAGCAACCAAGTCACCCGTGATTTCCGAATGCCATTGAGCTGGAGTGAGAAGTCGTTCGGCACTCTTGTACCCGGTTTCGGCAAATACCCGAAATGACTGCGCCGATGTGCGAATGAGTTCCCACTTTTCTTCCATGCCCATATCTGCTACACCTCGAGAAACCTCAACCGCTGTAAATCCGGCCTGTTCCGCCCAATTGAGGCATTCACTTACACGTCCCTGCGACCAAGCGATCTCCAACAATGTGCCTCCGAGGCAGGCTGTGATCCCGTGTTCGCGCAGGAGTCCAATTTTTGACGCCAAATGCTTTTCTACATAAGCAGTTCCCCAACCGAACTTCCACACATCGGCAAACTCCGCGTACGAAGCCAGGTGGCTTTCCATCGATCCGAGTGAAATTCCCTTATCCAGCACGTGTGTCAGCCCGATGGAGCGTGGCTTCTCAGGCAGAACCGGAAGGCTCAGGAAATTGTTCGACATGTGTCCTATACTACGCGTACTTTCACTTTACGACATATCTACCCGTGAATATTCTGCGCATTGTTACTACATTGGAGGACTCCATGGGCCCAAAGGACACTGCCCGAGCACAACTTGATGACGTTGCAGCAGCTGTGGCAGGTAATAGCGCCATTGCGGCCAAGCGCGAAATAGGTGTCGTCAGCGAGGCCTTAGGGTCGTCGGGTTTCGTCGAGGGTCCCGGGGATGACGGCGCGGCCATTGCGATTGGTCACACACTAGGAATCGTATGCGGAGAAGCAATGTGGCCACCATTTGTCGCGGCAGACCCTCGCGGGGCTGGAATAGCCGCAATTCTTGCCAACGTAAACGACGTTGCTGCGATGGGTGGCCTGCCCTTGGCAATTGTTGACACCATAGCTGCGGATGAAGCCACAGCGCGTGAAATTCTCAGTGGTCTCGCCTATGCCTCATCCTTGTACCGAGTCCCCATTGTTGGCGGACACCTCACGCTCACAGATGGGCCGCCCAGCTTGTCTGCATTTGCGCTCGGCCACACTGACAATCTTTTATCGACCACGAATGTTATGGCAGGTCAAGATCTTGTCGTGGCCGCGTGCATTGAAGGATCAATGCATCCAAAATTCCCGTTCTTTGCTTCTTTTACTGAACGAGGCGACAGTCTCGGTGATGACGTGCGTCTTCTGGCACAAATTGCCAAAGACGGCATTGCTGTCGCCGCCAAGGACATCAGCATGGCCGGACTTATCGGCTCACTGGCCATGCTCTTGGAGTGGGGGTCTTTCGGTGCAGAGCTCAACCTCGACGTGCTCCCAAGGCCTGAAGGCGTCTCGCTGGCTGACTGGTGCAACTGTTTCCCATGCTTTGGGTTCATCCTGTGCTGTGAACCATCCAGAACTAATGAATGCGTCGAAGTTTTCACTCGCACCGGTCTCGCAGCTGCCAAAGTTGGGTCCATAAATGGCTCAGGCAGCATCGAGATCCTCGCTGGCGGAGAACGCCGAGAGGTAATGAATTTGCTTGAAGAGACGGTCACCGGCCTAGTTCGATCACCGAGTAACAGCTCAGCAGTTCCCGTGAAAAACACCTAGTTTTTTCATTTCTTGGCGCAAATATAACGAACTGGCTGACTTCGGGGTCCGAAATGTGTACTTTTGTGTATACACCAAGTCGTATAATGAATGTGCGGCTTACAATCATTGGAGATGAGAATGCCCCCTATTACGATGGTATTCATACTTACAGGACTTGCAGTCTTCACGCAAGCGATGTTCTTTCTTGGCATAGGAGCAAGCGCTGAGGAAGGTAAAAAGAGCCCGATTATCCCAGTTGGATACATTTCTGTACTAGCAGGAATTGTCAACCTGGTCGTCGGTGTTTACATTACCGTGGTCCGGCCGATAGAAGATGATCCTTCACTGCTGCTCGCTGGCCTTATCGGATTCTACGGTTTGTTCTTCATTGCCTTAGGTCTCGCGGAAATTCTGGGCCTTGACCTTCGGGTTATTGGCAACCTAGCTATTCCAACCGCGATCCTTCCGCTGTTTTGGATTAACTTCTTCTCGGGAAGCACAACCTTTACGTTGATCCTTATCTGGTGGACCATCGCGTTCCTCTCGATTACATTGACCACGTACGGGAAGCTGCAAGCACGGGCCTTGGGAGTCATCTTGATGCTCACCGCGGTCTTCACCTTCTTCCTCGTTCCAGTGTTCTTCGTCATGGGTTGGAACCTGCCTTAATCGCTGACGCCTCCGACTGTTCGCTCTCATATCTGATGGCACAGTCTTATCTGATAGCACAGTCGGAGGCTCGTCGTTTCTCGGTACCACTAATCAATTACCCGTAATTTGTTGGCGTGATGGAAACGAAGGTGCAGCACACCCCGAAACATTGATGCACATAGATGAAACCCGGTTACCTCCGTGAAGAGGTAACCGGGTTTCGGTATAAATCAGTTAACTATAAGAACCGAACTTAAATTACTGAACTTACGGCATTGTCAATGCAGCAACATCGACATCTGCTGGGACGAGCACAGCGTCGATTACGTGGATAACACCGTTACTTGCTAGAACATCGGCGGTAACAACGTTGGCTCCGTTAACAGTGACACCGTTTGCTGTCGAGAGAGTTACGTTCTGTCCTTCAACGGTTGCGACGTCACCGTCTGCAATGTCAGCAGCCAGAACCGTGCCTGGAACAACGTGGTAGGTCAGAATCTTGACGAGAGCATCTTTGTTCTCTGGGAGCAACAGTGCGTCAAGAACGCCTGCTGGGAGCGCTGCGAAAGCCGCATTTGTTGGTGCGAACACGGTGAAGGGACCTTCGCCACTAAGTGTTTCGACTAGACCAGCCGCACTGACTGCAGCTACCAAAGTGCTGAAATCTGGGTTTGATGAAGCAACGTCAACAATTGTCCCGACGCTGACCTCTCCGACCATTTCATCAGCCTCTTCGATGGCAGACTCTTCAACCGCAGCGCTTGACTCAGTTGTTGCTTCCTCTGATGAACTGCTGCATGCTGACAAAGTAAGTGCTGCTGCAACTGCTACTACCGCAATTGCGGTGCGACGCATAACTCGCATTTATTTCTCCTTGATATGTGGGATTTTTTCGAATTTTCATGGTAAGCAACAAATGCAATTACGGCAAACGCAAACATCGCCAAACACCAAGAGTTAACCAAAATGCCATGATTTGGTCCCTTTTCGCGGGTGTTTTCGAGGAAAAACGTGACATAAAACACAGGGTGCCGATCGGCTTATTTCCTCCAACGTACCTAGGAAGTAACGCCCGTATAAATGAGCACTGAACCAAAGATGAAGAACAGAACTGCTGCGCCGATCTTGATGACCTTTTCCGGCAATGCCTTTCCCAGCAGTACGCCAACGCCAATTGCAAGGACATCAGCGGCGACCATCCCTAAAGTTGAACCAACCCAGGTACCGAACCAACCTTCAGTGGTGGCAAGGGTGACAGTTGCGAGCATCGTCTTGTCACCAAGTTCAGCTAGGAAGAAGGCGATCGCGACAGCAAAGAATGCGGGTCGGTTTGAGCGGGACGCTTTTGATTCCTCGTCTTCGCTGAGCTTGTCACCGCGCAAGGTCCATAGGCCAAAGAAAACAAAAGCTAATCCAGCTGCGATGTTGATTGGACCTACCGGCAGGGCAAGCCCAATGACGTTACCCACAGCAACGGAGAACAAATGAACAACGGCTGTCGCCACAGTTATCGCAGCGACCACGGTCCAAAACTTGTAGCGGGTTGCAAAGGTCATCGCCATGAGTTGTGACTTATCACCCAGTTCGGCGACGAAAATAACGGCGAAACTAAGTAGGAAAGCGTCCATCTATTTACGACCCTTCCCTTAGCCACGAATTAGCTGAAGTCGACTGTACAGAGTGCATAGCTGGACATCAGTTAGGTGCCTGCGATCGCCTTGCTTCCCATCTTTGGTTATTCCCTGACCGAAATACCCCACTGATGAGACGCCCAGTAATGTTGCACTCGTTCTCGAGCTCGCTCAGAACGAGCCTCTGTAGCTCAGTGGTAGAGCAACCGCCTTGTAAGCGGTAGGTCGTCAGTTCAATCCTGACCGGAGGCCCTGGGAGCAAATGCATGTGGACATTGCTAGATATGCTCGTTAAATGGCGGTAGACCGACTCTATTCAGACCTTCTCCCCGGAGAAAACTTCAGTGGCGCACTGAGAATGCGGCCGGACGGCATCGGCTCGTATAAGCACATTGCTCGCGTTGCAATCGCCGCAACAATTGCATGGCTTATCGCAACCAATCTTTCCCAGAGCACGCTCGGCATTTTCGCGCCAATTACGACCCTACTTGTTGTCCAAGCCTCGCCATGGTCCACTTTAGGAATTTCGGCACAGCGCATTGTAGGAACCGGCCTTGGTGTCTTAGGTGCGTCAATTTGGGTAAATCTGCTGGGACTTTCATGGTGGACATTCGGGCTTGGTGTTCTCATCTCGCTCATCATTGCGCGGCTGTTGCCATTTTCCGTGGGCGGCCAGATCCAAATTCCCATTGCGGTGATCTTTGTTCTCGCAATTGGGCCGAATTCAATGGAGCAGGATTTGTGGCGGGTTCTTGACGTTGGCATCGGCGGTGTTGTCGGGATTGCGGCCGTACTGATCTGGCCAGCAAAACCACCCGTAGCATTATTTCTCAACTCCATGGCCAAATACCGGGATGAAATCTATGGGGTACTCAAGGCAATCGGTAATGAATCGGGAACCG
>CAMAVT010000063.1 GCA_945861775.1 Bifidobacterium breve | reverse complement strand
GTGGTGAGCAGTATTCCCGAGGGCAACTTTTCTTCAAGACCCATTAATCCCACTCCAATCCGCCGCGGCGCCATTCAAATGCATATGGCAAACATAAATTTATCAGGAAAAGGAAAATTGCGATCAGGCCAAAGGCGCCCAGCGCATCGGCTGAAACTGCCCAGGGGTAGAGAAAAACAAGCTCAATGTCGAAAATGATGAACATCATGGCCGTGAGGTAGAACTTCACAGGAAAGCGCCCGCCACCCATTGGTTGTGGTGTTGGTTCGATTCCGCACTCGTAAGCAGCGTATTTCGCCCGGTTGTAGCGCTTTGGTCCGGTGAAGCTAGCGATGACAATGGAGAAGACCGCGAAGCCAAAAGCCAAGATTCCCAGCACCAAAATCGGTGTGTAGACGTTCACGCGCGACCTTTCAGATGCTCTAAGACTTTAATAGTTTCTGCTGGATTTGAGCCAACTTGAATTGCGCGATTGTGAATTCCTTCACTATCGAATTAATCATAGCGGCTAAACCCATGGAGCGACCGCCCGGTGGATACTCACGATTCCTCCGGTGAAATTGCGCCATTGAACCCCCTGCCAGCCGGCCTCGGTAATGTCTGCTGCCAATTCTTTTTGCGTAGGCCAAGCACGAATTGATTCCGCTAAATAACGATATGCATCGGGATTTGATGACACCCGATCCGAGAGTGCGGGTAACGCGGCCATCAGGTACTCGGTATAGACCTTGCGCAGAGGTGCGAACGTGGGATGGGAAAACTCACAGATTACGAGAATTCCACCAGGTTTAATGACTCGCCGAAATTCCTCTAACGCCACCATTCGATCAGCAACATTACGAAGTCCGAAAGAAATGGTGATCCGGTCGAAAGTTGAGTCAGCGAATGGGAGCGCTAACGCGTCGGCTGCAACGAAAGGGATGCTGGGGTTTCGGACTTTCCCCACCTCCAGCATGCCCAATGAAAAGTCTGCGGCGATGACCTTTGCTCCCGTGGCGGTAAACGCCGCGGTAGAAGTTCCGGTTCCCGCCGCAATGTCAAGAACTAGTTGCCCAGGTTCTAGTTTGAGGGCTTTTCGGACTTCGCTGCGCCACCGACGGGTCTGCCCAAGAGCCAAAATGTCATTGGTCACGTCGTATTTTGCGGCTACGGCATCAAACATCGCCGCTACTTCTGCTGGGTCCTTATCCAAATTCGCCCTCGGCACGCCACTAGTCTGTCAGAGATCACGCCAAGCGCGAACTGCAGTTCCAAGTGGTCGAATCAACAACCTAGCCGTAGGCTCCATGAGTGAGCGTGATTGAGCAGTCGGGTGCATTACCCGACCAGGAACACCTAACTTTTCGTACGCGAGCACTTGATCATGATGTAGATCTGTTACAACATTTGCCCGTTGAGAACCCATTGGCGTGGGTTCGCCGCGGTGAAGGGCTCATCGGTTGGGGGGTGGCCGCCCGCTTACAGGTTCGCGGTGATGAAACCTTTTCCCGCACTCAACGTTGGTGGAATCGGCTTCTTACAAACGCCCACATCGAGGACACGGTAAGCCTGCCTGGCACCGGACCGGTTGCTTTTGCTTCATTCGCATTCGACCTGAACAATCTGTCTGAAGTTGTGGTACCAAGTGTCGTTGTTGGTAAACGCGGTGGACAAACCTGGATGACGACCATCGGCTCGGCCAGCACCGTCCTACCTCCCGTTTCCGTTCCCGTGGGCCCACATGCGGTTCGTTGGGCTGAGGGCAGCGTTCAGCCATGGGAGTGGGAACAGTCCGTTGCCACCGCTGTCAACAGAATCACCTCGGGTGAACTGGACAAAGTGGTTCTTGCGCGAGATCTGATTGCCCACATTGATGGGACTCTCGATGTTCGGTTCCTGGTCAACGCGTTGGCAAAGGCTTACCCCACCTGCTGGACATTTGTTGTCGAGGACCTTTTTGGCGCAACCCCCGAATTACTCGTGCGGCGAACTGGTGGACTTGTTACAAGTCGGGTTTTGGCAGGAACGGTGAGGCGCCAAGGAGATAAGGGAACTGATGCGGACCTGGCATCTGATCTCATGAAGAGCCAAAAGGACTTAGCGGAACACGCTTACGCGGTCAATTCAGTTGCCAAAGCGCTGGCCACGCACTGCACAGATCTCGATGTTCCCGATCAACCGCGTGTTCTCGAACTTGCCAATGTTCAACACCTTGCAACCGATGTCACGGGTCAACTTGCAAATGAGGCACCTATCTTGTCCCTCGTCGCATCCCTGCACCCAACAGCAGCCGTGTGTGGCACCCCAACTGAGCGGGCCAAACTGGTAATTGCCGAGCTCGAAGGAATGAACCGCGGTCGTTATGCCGGTCCGGTTGGTTGGTTTGATCAGCGTGGCGACGGTGAATTCGGGATTGCACTTCGATGTGCCAAAATTGATCACGAAGCTCAGACCGTTCGTTCATTTGCTGGATGTGGAATCGTCGCCGGGTCAATCCCTGAGTTGGAGTTTGCTGAATCAGCAGCGAAACTTGCTCCCGTGCGTGACGCACTCGAAAGTAATTAGCTGCCCGAGAGTGCCTCATTTATCGCTTGGGCAATATCGACAAGAATTTCACTTTCCCGAAGACGGTCAACGCTCGTAGCGGTGATTACATGTAAACCACCATCAATCGCAGCGTCGAGGGCTTCGGCCAATTCATCTTCGGTCGTGACGGTAAGTGCCTTAGCCCGAAGTGAAGTTGCAACAACCGTCGGGTCAATGTCGAGTGGAACCCCAAACACCTGATCAAAATGCTGTGCATACTGTGGTGCACCTTGTTCCAAAGTAGAGAAAATTCCGCCACCGTTGTTGTCAATCACAACAACGACAAGATTCATTTTGGGTTCAGTTGGTGGAATCAAGAGTGCATTCGAGTCATACAGAAAAGTTTGATCTCCAACTAAGGCAACCACGCAGCCATCACCCGCGGCAGTTGCGCTAATCGCTATTCCCGTTGCGGTGGAAACACAACCATCGATCCCAGAAACCCCACGATTTCCTAAAACGGCCGAATCCGTGACAGTGGTTGCCGCGAATGATGCAACATGACGAACAGCTGAGGAGGCTCCCAAGAAAAGTGTTCCGGCTTCGGGCAATAGTCGAGTTACAACTCGGGCTATCTGCATCCCGGTGAGTTCTTCAGGATTGAGGACTGTCTCAATCGCGGCGGCGGCCAAGATATCGGCTCTTTGCCACTCTTCTAGCCACTCACTGTCCACTTCACACTCTTGTGGCGGCAAAGGGACTGCAGCAATCACCAAGTCGGCGCTTCGAGTCGGGTCAGCGAATTGCGCATGGCTGTCAACTGCAATGTGAATCCCCGCTGACTCAATGATTTTGAGTACTCCTCGAGATAAACCCACTTTGCCAATTGTCAATACCAATTCCGGAATATGGGTTTCGCGAAAGGAAGGATCCTCAGCCAGTAGGTGGCCGTGGGAGAGGGCAAGATCGGCCCGACTCAGGTTGGCACTGGGTTCGGCGATTATTGGCCAACCAATGAAATCACTGAGTTCGTCAATCATGTCGATGAAGTCCGACTCATTGTGATCCCCCACCACGATCAATCCACGCGCGGGGACCACACCGTCTTCGTCGAGGAAAGTCATGATTTCATCAAGGGTCGAACTCACGGCGGCGAGTAACCGGGCATCGGCAACCCAGGGGCGTCCGTCGGGGCGTCCGTCCAAGTCTTCGCTCCAGATACCGTCAGACTCACCGACAAGTGGTGCAGAAAAAGGGATATTCAGATGGACCGGTCCAGGGCTCACCGAGTCGGTTGCAATTCCCACGGCCCGCGAAATCTCAGAGCGCCAGTACTTCACTTGACCCTCTGCGGTTGTTGCTGTTGCCAGATCAACACTTGATCGAACGTGTGGACCGAATATCGCCATTTGTGAAATAGTTTGATTCGCTCCAATCCCACGCAATTGCGGGGGACGATCCGCGGTCAGCAGCAGCATTGGTACAAATGAATGATCAGCTTCGATGACTGCGGGAAGTAGGTTAGCCACTGCACTCCCCGATGTTGTTACAACGGCAGCTGGGATTCCTGTTGCCTTGCCTAGACCCAAAGCAACAAATGCAGCAACCCTCTCGTCAAGCCGCACGTGCAATCGAAGTTCGAGCCGAGCATGTGCGCCAGCAAGTTCCAATGCGAGGGGCGCACTCCTCGAGCCGGGGGAAAGCACAACGTCTGTGATGCCGCATCGAACAAGTTCGTCGACCATTACTTTGGCTTGGGCGACCGAGGGCTCCATGTCCCTAGCCTTGCATACCCTGATCGGTCACACCCAAGGACGCGAGAACAGCAACAGGAATCAAAGCCCAAGCACGAGCGATCCGCTTCTCCCACAGCACCTGTTGATCGGTTGAAAGCCCGGACTCGATCATTTTCACCTTATTTGGCTCATATCGATCAACCGAAATACGACCATGGTGGGGAACTATCGGTTCACCCGTGAGATCCGTTGCCAAGAGCATTCCCGTACCGAGCCCGGCTACTTCAGTGGGAGCAAATGTGTGCGCTGCTAAAAGCGAAGCACTCAGACCGACACCGGATTCAAGGGCGCCACTAATTCGAATTGGCACATCCAACTTTGCAATCAACTCTTCAATTGCATTGATTCCACCTAGTGGGGAAACTTTAACAATCGCCAGATCAGCAAAATCACTTATTTGAGATTGACCATCAACACGAATACTTTCATCAAGGGCAATAGGAATATTAGTTTTTTTATGAAGCTCCCGTAATTCCTGTAACGATTGACATGGTTGTTCAATGTATTCAACGGGCGCACTTTCCAATTCAGACAGCGTCTCCAATGCTTGCGAAACACTCCAGCGTCCATTCGCGTCAAGTCGAATTCGCAAATCATTCAGCTTCCCTGCCTCGCGAAAGGCTTGAACAATAGCGTCGACTTGCTTCACGTCATTGGCTATATCAAGCCCGACTTTTATCTTGATGGTGTGACAGCCGAATTGCTCTAACGCTCGAATGCTTGCCCGGTAGGGGTCTTCGTTATCACCGATGATTGCGTTAACACCGATAGTTGAATCTTTTGGATAGTCAAAAGGAACAAAGGCTGATTCCAAAGCCGCCCGCAGCCATAAGGAATCTTGATGCGTTGTGTAGTTGGGAAATGGGCTGAATTCACCCCAGCCGGCCGGCCCTTGGAACACAGCTCCCTCACGTGTCGTTAGGCCCCGAAATTTCTCCCGCAGAGTCAGCGAGAAGAAATCCACATGGGGGAAAGCAGAGGCCACCGCGTTTATGGCCGTTTGGGAAAGCGACCGAAATCGGGTTCGCGTTTTTCCTTGAAAGCGTCACGGCCTTCTTGGGCTTCCTCTGTCATGTAGAACAGCATGGTCGAATCACCCGCTAATTGTTGAATGCCGGCAAGACCGTCGTCGACTGCATTGTGTGAGGCCTTAAGCATGCGCAGTGCCAGTGGTGACATGGTCAGAATCTGGGCTGCAAGATCGCAGGTAGCAATTTCTAGATCCTCGATGGGAACCACTTCATTCACTAAACCCCAGTCATATGCTTGCTCAGCACCATATTGGTTGCACGTATACCAAACTTCACGCGATCTCTTCTGCCCGACAATTCTTGCGAGCAATCCAGAACCGTATCCACCATCAAATGATCCAACCCGTGGCCCAGTTTGACCAAAACGCGCATTGTCAGCGGCGACCGTGAGATCACAAACGACGTTCAAGACATTGCCGCCGCCGATTGAAAAACCGGCCACCATTGCAATCACGGGCTTTGGTAACCGCCGAATCTGCACCTGCAGATCCAGAACGTTCAACCGCCCAATTCCTTTTTTAGCAACTTCGTCGCTGCCGATGTATCCGTCATCGCCACGAATAACTTGATCCCCGCCGGAGCAAAATGCGAGATCACCTTGGCCGGTCAAAATTATGACACCAATGCGATCATCGTCGCGGGCGGCATTAAATGCATCACTTAGTTCAAACAGGGTCTGTGGCCTGAAGGCGTTCCGCTTTTCAGGACGGCAAATCGTAATTTTTGCGATGCCCTGATAGGCGCCGGTGCCAACACCATAGGTAATGTCGGTGAAATTCCCAAAGGATTCCCATTCACAAGCAGGCGTACTGGAAGAGTGGGATGGATCTGCCCAAACCGGCGAATCTGCAGGGGCGACCGGCGGCAATTCATATCGTTTACGAGTGTCCATGCACTGAGATTACCGGGACCTTCTACTCTCGCATCGTGGCCGACTCAAGAAACCAAGAAATTGAGCTCACCGAGATTGCTCCGGGCAGCTCGGGTGTAGCTACTGCATTCAATGCGCTCAAGGTCGCACTAAATGTCAGCCAGGTCTTTGCACCCATCCCCCAACAGAGTCGCCACTACTCGCAGCACCAGATCGACGCCATCCGGGCAGCAATCAACCCGAATGCACCCCATCAAGGGCAAACGCTCGCCATTGTGACAACTTCTGGATCCACCGGAAATCCCCGCGGAGTTGAACTCGGTGCCGCCCAACTTGGCGCAATGAATGAGTTTGTTAACTCAGGTGCGGTGATCGGAGTCGCACTTGATGCACCCCCTCGCTGGATTTGCGCATTACCCGTCACCTCCATTGCGGGCGTGAACGTCCTATCTCGCTCGATCGCTGCGGGGACCGAGCCGGTCGCTCTGGAAAGTGTTGCCGGTGGCTCAATTTTTGATCCCGACGAATTCGCCGATGTAGTCGCGCGCATTACAGAAGAACCAATCTTTGTATCACTCGTTCCCACCCAGTTGCGAAGGTTGCTCAACTCGCAGCGCGGCGCTCAAGCATTGAGCCAGTGTGCGGCCATTTTGATTGGCGGAGGCCCAACTCCCACCAACGACTTCTTGCAGGCCCAAGATCTTGGTCTCAACATCACGTACACGTATGGCATGACCGAAACTGCCGGCGGCTGTTTTTTCAGCGGAGTACCTGGTCCTAGTACCGACTTCACTCTCGATCCGGATAACTCCCGAGTCACGCTGAAGGGACCAAGCATCGCCAAGGGTTATCGACCAACCGATACAACTGCTTTCACACCTTTTAACGGCTCGTTTACCACAGATGATTACGCAAGCGTGAATTCACTTGGCAAATTAGAGATCCTTGGCAGACTTGACGACATTGTGTTAATCAACGGAGTGAATGTTTCACGGATGGCGATTTGCAAGATCATCGAAGACCATTCCGCTATACAAAGTTGCTTTGTTCTTCCTAATCTAACCGCCTTAGTTGTCGCTGAATCAACCGAGTTTGAAAATTTATCGGCTGAGATTCGCGCCCAAATCGCATTACAACTGGGGTCCATCGCGATCCCGACTTTTCGTGTTGTGTCCCAACTACCAACATTGCCTAATGGCAAACTTGATCAGGTGACGATCACCAACCTCTACGGTTAGCCCATGGCAACCACAAGTGAATGGATTCAAGGCGCACGACCGCGGACCCTTCCCGCTGCGATTGCACCAGTTTTGGTGGGTACGGGAATTGCGCAGCATTTTGATTCGGCAAACATCGGTCGCGCCCTTTTAGCTTTTGTCGTTGCACTCGCTCTACAAGCCGGAGTCAATTTCTCAAATGACTACAGTGATGGAATTCGCGGTACTGACCGAGTGCGTGTTGGCCCAGTTCGGCTTGTTGGCCAAGGTTTGGCCAAGCCCCACCTGGTTAAGCGCGCAGCATTTTCCATGTTTGCAATTGCCCTGGCTAGCGGTTTCACGCTAGTCCTCCTCACCCAAGCATGGTGGCTACTCATTGTCGGCGCTGCAAGCATTGCAGCAGCTTGGTTTTACACGGGTGGATCGCGACCATACGGCTATGCAGGCTTTGGTGAATTCTTTGTTTTTATCTTCTTTGGAATCGTTCCCGTTATGGGGACGGCTTATGTACAAACTCTCGAACTCACATGGGGTGCTTTCATCGCATCAATTGGAGTCGGCGCACTGGCGTGTTCAATTTTGATCACAAACAATTTGAGGGATATTCCTGGAGATACGGAACACGGGAAGCGCACTCTTGCCGTTCGAATGGGCGACCAGCGCACCCGCCTGCTCTACAAGATTTCCATCATTTCTGCTTTTGTGGTGCCTGCAGTTCTGGTGATTCCATTTGGCCCATGGGCTTTACTCGGCTACGCGGCCATCCCTTGGGCATTACAACCGATCACGTTAATTCGTCGGGGTGCCCTTGGGCCGGCCCTGGTCCCCGTCCTTAAGGCCACCGGCATCCTCCTGTTGGTCTACGGCGTCCTGCTGGGCTTGGGGCTCAGCATCTAAATAGTCCTCTTTGGCTGCCGAAGCATCTATTCGGTCGTTAAGTTTACGGAAGAAACCAAACACTGATTCACTCATAGCATCTCGCTGCCTACTGAGGAAAATGATGCTGAAAAGCGCTGAAATCAGAAGTGCCAACGCCATTGCGAGCAATCCGCGGACCGATGTGAAAAACTGAAGTGCGAGCCACACTAAAACCACCAGGGCTAACCGGATCGTGGTGTAACTCACCCAGGCAATTGACTTGTTCTTCACCCCACGAACGCTACCCCGACGCTGATCGCGATCATGGCGTACCCTTAGATTTCACCAACGGTAGTTCGGAGTCTTGCTAGGAGGGTCATGATCAGGGTAGCCGGAGTTCTCCTCGCACTTGCCTTCTATATTTACTCGATTATTGATGTCCTTCGCAGCCCAAAGAGTCAGACGCGCACGCTTCCCAAATATGTCTGGTTGGTTATTGTCGTTGTGCTTCCAATTCTTGGTGGCGCATTCTGGTTGCTTCTGGGCAGGGTCTGGCCCGCCGGCGGGACAAACAGGAAAAAATCAGGCCCTGGCGCCCCCGATGACGATCCTAAATTTCTGCGCAAACTCGATGACGATGTCTGGGTTGACAAAATGCGGAAGCGACGCGAACAAAATCCTTAAGAGCATAAACCGTTTCAGAAGACGCGCTTATGCGCCTACACGCCCGCATAACTGTGCAAGCTGTTGATAAAGATATTCACGCCAAAATAGTTCACCAAGAACGCTAGCCAACCCACGATCGCAATCACGGACGCCTTCTGGTGTTTCCAACCCGCTGTTGATCGCGCGTGCAGATACGCGGCGAAAATCACCCAGGTAATGAAGGCCCAAGTCTCCTTTGGATCCCAGCCCCAGTAACGACCCCAAGCGTTCTCAGCCCAAATCGCCCCGGCCACAACCGCAAATGTCCAGATGGGGAATGAAAAAGCAATAATTTTGTGGGTGAGCCCTTCAAGCTTTTCTCGGGATGGAAGCTGTGTAAACCAACCCTTCCCAGAAATCAGAGACAAGCCGGCGGTTGCCGCTCCAACGGTGAAAGCCCCGCCACCAATAATCGCTGCGAACACGTGAATCACGAGCCAATATGACTTTAACGCAGGAACAAGTTGGGCGGACTCGGTGTAGAGAACCGTCACGGCCATGCCGAGTGTGAGCAATGTTGGAATGGTGACGAAGAGACCTAGCCAACGAAGATCGCGCTGGGTTGACCACACAAGAAAAACCACCAAAATACCCAATGCCGAAGAGATCGAGAACTCATACATGTTGCCCCAGGGCACCCGCCCAGCCCAGACTCCACGAAGTAGTACTCCCATCAGCAACATTACTGCGGCTAACCAGGTCAGGGACATCCCAATATTGGCGGCGCGGCGCCCCGGATCAAGTTGAGTTAATTCAACTTCGGACTCATGAACCTGTGATCCGCTTGATTCGACTAGGACTCGCCTCGAAAACACTTCGATCTGCGGGACCCGCCTACGCCCTGCCGCAAATGACACTGAAAAAGAGATTGTGGCAAGGAAAAGAATCACCATGGATGCATAGACAAAATTATTACTGGCGTCCGCTAGTTCCACGCTGTTCACAAAGTCCATTAGGCGCTTCGCCCTTTCAATGTTTCAACAATATTGTCAACCTGCTCGATGGCGTCGTGCCCAGAGGCTTTCGCAATGCCAGCAACCTCAACCTTAACCCTGCTTGACGGGCCCTGCTCGGTAACCTGACCCACTTTTACCCAGACCCGGCGGCGTTGAATAAACAGACTCAAACTCAGTCCGACAATTGCCAAAATAGCGGCAATCAACGCTAACTCTTTCCCAGGATCTGACGCAATCTGAAATGATGCCCAACGCTCAAATCCGGCTAACTCGATACTTCCAGAGCCATCGGGCAACTGCCATGTCTGGCCAACGCGCAAGGATTCGAGTCCCAATTGGGTCATGTTGTCGACGTTGAGGGTGTAGACGCTCTGTGATACCCCGCTGTCAAGACCTAGGTCCCCTGCCCACGCACCGAGAAAAACCGATACATCGTCGGGCGCTGGGAAAATCGAGTGTGGTCCAAGTTCTTCCGAGATGGCACTGGTGGGTAAGAAAAGTCCTCGAAACCCCAGCTGCGGTTCTGAATCAGGAACTTTGACCACACCCGTTGACGTGAAGTTGCCATCTTGTGGCAAAAAGACAACCGCGTCGTCGAGGACCACTTGCCCTTTCGAGTCGCGCACGATCAAGTGGGGCGCATACCCGTGACCAACCAAGAACACCTTCGCTGAATCAATCACCAGTGGCTCGTTGACTTCAACCAAGTGGGTTGTGGAGCCTTGTTCACCGGGGCGATCAACAACCATGTTGGCTTCAAAAAGTCTTGGAGCTCCTGCTTGAGAGTTACCGCGTTCAAACTCGACATTGAAACTTTCCAGCGTGAACGTAAATTCCGGAAGACTCTCAGCCGATGACAAACGGCCCCCGCCCCATGCGTCGTACTGCGTCAAGGTGTTTGAAAAACCTTCGCCTTCACGAACTATCACGTTCCCCCGCCAGCCAAAAAGGCCACCAATTGCGATACCGACCAGGATGAGAATTAGTGAGAAATGAAACACAAGATTTCCAGTTTCACGCAAATATCCTTTTTCTGCGGAAACCCAACGGCTACCGTCGGCGTCTTCACCGATCACTGTTCGCCAATGGTTCTTTTTGAGAAACGCGTGCGCATTCTCGATTACTGCATCGGATTCACCCTCAATTTCAAAAGTGTCTCCACCCAGTCGCGAAAGGTTTTTAGGCGCGGGTGGTGGTTGTGACCGCATTGCTCGCCAGTGCACTCCCAGTCGGGGCACAACGCAACCGATGAGTGAGATGAAAAGCAGGATGTAAACAGCGGAATACCACGGTGAACCGAACACGTCGAAAAGTCCGATTGAATCAAAGATCGGGCCAAACGTCGGATAGTCGGCAATCCACTGGTCAACCAGAATCGGGTTCGTTCCTCGTTGGGGGAAATAGGAACCGGGGATGCTCACAATCGCGAGTAGGAATAAGAGAATGAGTGCCGTCTTCATGCTGGTGAGTTGGCGCCACAGCCACCGCAGGAACCCGCGCTGGGACATCGGGGGTAGTGAAGTGCTCACTAAATCACCGTCTCAAACCCAGGCAATGTTACCCGGAGCCAGATGGTGAATTCGGTCCAAGCACCCGTGACCAGCAGCAGGCCGACAATTACTAACATCGCGCCGCCAATCCTCATAATCGCAAGGTTATGCGTTCGGAGGAATTTCAGCGCTCCCGCGGTGCGAGTAAATAGTAAGCCGATCAGAATGAACGGCAATCCCAATCCGAGTGAATAAACCAAAGAAAGAAGTGCTCCACGGGCTGCACTCGCCTCGGTAAACGCCAGAGTCTGAACCGCCGCCAAGGTCGGGCCAATACACGGCGTCCAACCAATTCCAAATGCAACACCCAGAATCGGAGCGCCGGCAACACCCCACTTGGGAACGTGATGGAACCGGTACTCACGTTGTAGCCCCGGGATTAACCCCATAAATGCCAAACCCATGGCAATCACGAAAACTCCGAGAATGCGATTAATCCAGTCGGAATACTCCAAGAGAAGTGACCCCATGCCACCAAATAACGCACCGTAGGAAACGAATACAACACTGAAGCCAATAACAAACAGAATGCTTCCCAGCAGAACGCGGCCTTTACGCCCTTCACTTAATTCGGCGCCGGTGAGTCCGGTGATGTAACTGATGTAACCCGGGGCCAACGGCAGAACGCAGGGGCTCAGAAAAGCCAGCAACCCTGCAGCAAATGCGATTAGCATCGCGAGCAGCAAGGAACCACTCGTAATGACGGTGGAAATGTTATCCACTCGATGTCTCCGACTCTTCGAGGAGC
>CAMAVT010000062.1 GCA_945861775.1 Bifidobacterium breve | reverse complement strand
GCTACCTCGCTCACGCTCTCACCCTCTGATAAGTCCTCCGCATCGGTCGTCATCAAAGCACCATCAGGGGAATGCGCATTCCCAGTTCGTTTTGCTCGCACGTAATCACACGCGTAGTTTGGTCGCTCGAGGAGGATCTGTTGTCCTGAAAATTGGTTATCCACCTCAAAATTGACAGTTTTCCGTCCTCTGCTGGAATCTCGCACCCGATTCCAGGGCTGATATGCGTACCCCTACGTGTATATAGGCATGGCTGCCGCCCGAAAAGAGCAGTAACATATCGCCGAGGAACAGTCCGCATATCGATCAGAATTCGGATTCACGACCGCGACAAAAGGGGTGTAGTCAGTGGTAGAAGTCCAGCGCTTGGGACGGGTAGCGGGTTTAACCGCCGCAATGGGGCTCGTGGCCGGTCTATTGAGTGGTTGCCTCAGTCTTGACTATTCCCTCAATGTCAATGCTGACTCGACTCTGTCGGGAACCCTGAAGGTAGCCATCGCAAAAGAGGCGGCCTCAACTTTAGGAATCAATTCGGCTGATGACTTTTTGGAGGGAGTGAACTCTGGTGAAGTCACTTCCGGGATGGGCCTTGACGTTGCCGAGGACTGTGTTCCCAGCGAGAGTGAGTCTGACCTAATTCTCGCGTGCACAATCACTAACGCCAAGGCCTCAGACATTGATGAAGGCTGGTCGATGACAACCGATGGAGACACGGCGACTTTACGTGTGGTCTCTAACGTGGATGAAGCGGCGGCGGCAGTTGAACCTGAGACAATCGAAATGCCAGATATCAACCTAGGTTCATACACCTTCGTAATTAACTTTCCTGGGCCAATAACCAGCGTCTCCGGCACGGGCGTCACACAAACTTCAGAGACGTCCATGGTCGCCCAGGGTGGATTGAGCGAGACCATCGATTTCACCGTCACCGGCTCAACCTCCACTAGTAGTGAATTGCCGTGGTGGAGTTATTTGGTAATCGGCTTGATCGGGGGAGCTGTTGTTGTTGCGGTAATCGGTGTGGTGCAGCGCCGTAAAAAAGATGAAGTACCTACTGAGCCAACAACTTCTACGGAAATTGAGGATCCGTCGGCTAGTTGAGTGTGCCGATGGTGTTTACAGGCCGAATTCTTAAGCAGCCTAATCAATGTATTAGGCCTCTTTATTGATATGGACACTTCTGATCTGGCACCTGTGAGCTGAATCAGTGTTTCTCAACGTTAAACGGGTTGCGCCCATCTAATATGTGGATGAGAAGTTCGTTTCGAATTATCTGACCGGTAGCGTGAAAAGGATGTAGGTTCATCGATAATGATTTTGAGACAAGGTGAGAACTTGAAAATTCGTGCTTTGATCATTGGTCTTATCAGTTGCGCGCTGCTGGGGTCGCAGGTGGGCGCCTCTTTCGCTGCGGATTCAGACCTCGACAACTCTCCCTCGCGCGCGGTGTCTGCTCCCGTCAAAGTGAAAGTCCCCATTCGAACGATTGATACCCCGGGAACCAATGGGCAAAGTGGAATCGTGGAAATTCGGGTAGGAAACTCCGCGCCATTTGCAGTGATGCTTGATACTGGCTCGGTTGGCCTTCGGGTGTTTCCTGGCGCGTGGGGAACAAAGCCAACTTCAGTGAAACTCAGTTCTACGAACATCACCACGATAGGCGCCGGTCAAAGTTTTAAGGGCGCTATTGGTCGGGCCCCCATGACATTTAGTGGAGTGAGCACGACGATCGCTGTTCCTTTTCAATATGTCAACACATCAAATCCGTACATCGGGTTATGGACGGCGCGCAATGTGTATGGAATTTTGGGAATTGGGACGGGTAAAGGTGATCTGACAAACCCACTCGTTGCACTTCCGGGAAGTTTGGGATTACGGTGGAGCGTCCACTTCGAGCGGAAAATAGGGGGCGTAGGCCGTTTGGGATCGCTTGTACTTGGAGCCGAGGCGCCTACCAGGACTGAAATGGATTTTGGCCTTCCCTTTGTAGGCAAAAATGTTAATGGTGCGATGCTCTGGGACGATCACTCCGCGCAGGGATGTTGGCGCATTGGTAAGACGCCTGAGTGGTGTGGTGATACGTGGTTTGATTCCGGATTCACCAAAATGCGGGTGAAGGGTCTTGTTTTTAAACGCTTACCGCAAGGTGCCAGTGGACTGTTAAAAGCGGGAACTCGTATTGAATTTGCGGCACCGGGTAGTGCTTTTGTTGCCCACAGGTTTGTCAGTGGGAACCAGGCATCTCGAAACTATGTGCGAGTAATTCCCGCAGGAGTCGGAACAATCAATACCGGCAACTCTTTTTATTTCGATTACACGGTGACATACAACGTCGCCATTGGCCACATCTATTTCAGCAACTAGGGAAGGTTCACAATGACCGAGAACATGGAAAATTCTGGCTTGAGTCGGCGCCGGTTGCTGCAGGCGGCAGGTGTGGCTGGAGTTGTGGGAGTGGCAGCTGTCGCTGGATCCAATGGTGCGTCGGCGACTACACGAAGTGCGCCGCGTCAACCATTTAAGCCGAGAGGTCGACTCAAGCGTCGCCCCAATTTTTTGATTGTCATGATGGATGAGCAGCGTCATGCTCCGGTTTATGAATCTGAAGTACTTAAGGCCTGGCGTTTGGCGAACCTTCCCACCCAGACCCGATTGCGTCGCAACGGCTTCGAGTTCACGAATCACCACATCATGTCGGTGGCGTGCCAGCCGAGTCGCGCATCGGTGTACACGGGCCAGTATCCGTCCCTACATGGAGTCGCTCAGACTTCGGGAGCAGCAAAGTCCGCGATCGAAGACGACTTGCTATGGCTTGACCCCACCACGGTTCCCACAATGGGTTCCTGGTTTCGCGCCGCAGGGTATGACACGTACTGGAAAGGCAAGTGGCATATCTCTGACGCTGACCTGTATCAGCCGGGAACCTACAACCCCCTTCCTTCATACACTGATGAAGGAAAACGCGACTATGAACTGGAAAACATTTACTTGGAGTCCGAGCGACTCGCTCAATATGGTTTTGAAGGATTTGTCGGACCAGAGCCACACGGCAGCAATCCTCTGAACTCCGGATCCTCAGGTCCCGGTGGTAGCGGCCGCGATGAAGCCTACGCTCAAATGAGTGTCGAACAATTACAGAAACTGCGCAATGCAAAAAATCCGTGGCTCATGGTTGCTTCCTTCGTCAATCCACATGACATCACGCTTTGGGGAGATCTCTCCTTGGCAGGCGGTTTGTCGGGGAATCCGGGAGCTTTCTATTTGGCACAGCAACTGGTCGGCTCCAATGTTCCGACCGATCTATTTACCTCGGCGTACCAACAGTCCGCAAATGAAGATCTCAGTCAGAAGCCAACGGCGCAGGGGAGTTTCGTCGAACGATACCCACAAGGGTTTCAGCCGCTGCGCAACGGAATCGAATACCACCGATTTTATTACCAACTGCAAAAGGAAGTTGACAAGCACATCGGTACAGTCGTTGATGCCTTAGCCAATGATCGCAACAATTATCGCGACACAATCGTTGTCTACCTATCAGACCATGGCGAGATGCTCGGCTCGCATGGAGGCATGTTCCAGAAGTGGCACAATGCATATGACGAAATTCTCAAGGTTCCGTTCATATTCCACAACCCCACACTTTTTAATCGCGCGCAAGAGTCAGATATTTTGACCAGTCACGCTGACCTTATTCCCACGATGCTAGGTCTTGCCGGACTAGATGAAGCCGTGTTAGCCAAAGAGTTGACTAATACGCACACCCAGGTGCGCAGACTCGTTGGTCGAGATCTTTCTCCAGTGCTGCTTGGGGAAGAACCCGCTGCCAAGTTCAACAGTGATCCGGTGTATTTCATGACCGATGATCAACCGTTTAAGGGTGCCAATGCCGTGTCAATTCTGGGCATGGCCTACCAACCTGTGGAGCAGCCAAACTCGGTAGAAACTGTTGTTACTTATCTACCAACAGGTGCGGGCGGTTCACGGGAACGTTGGAAGTACAACCGATATTGGGACAACTCACAAACGTGGTCATCACCGGGTGTCCAAGACGTACAAACCTTTGTGCCCGGTCCGGTGAACAGGCCAGGGAACAGGGTTGCGATCACCACTGTGAAGGCGGTTGCCCCGACCACGGGGCAGGTCGCTCCGCCAGCGGATCAATTTGAGTTGTACAACTTGACCGTCGACCCAACGGAGATGACGAATCTTTACACGAACTCGTCAACCGCTGGGACATTGCAAATTATGCAAGCTATTCTGCAGCAGCAACGGACTGCTAAGCGGCTAACACCTGTAGCGCAGCCTTGGGCCGATGGCAGTATGCGCCAGTTCCCATTTGCCCCCAACTAGGACCCAATCCGCCAAAACACCAGATCGGATTTAGGGCAGGCATTAGGTTATTTTGATGGATGACTTTGATAGAGTTAAGTCTCTGTTGGGGAGGCCTCCCTGAGTCTTCGGTCACACGACCGGTAGCGAACAGTTCAGCATAGGAACAAGAAGACTCAAAGGGCCATTTTGTTCATGTGCGATCATCCATCTCGCTAGTTCTGGAGAAAGGTTCACATGAGCGTCTTCCGCGATGCCCTGAACAGCCGGATAATTGTGGCTGACGGCGCAATGGGAACGATGCTCCAAGACGTCGACCTCACTCTCGATGATTTTGAGGGTCATGAGGGGTGCAATGAAATCCTGAACGTAACGCGTCCGGAGGTAGTTGCCGACATTCATCGGGCCTACTTTGAAGCCGGATCCGATGCTGTGGAGACCAATACTTTTGGGTGTAACTGGGCGAACCTGGCTGAGTATGGAATCGAAGATCGCATTTATGAACTGTCCTATACCGGTGCGCAAATTGCTCGTAAAGTCGCTGACGAGTACGCATTAATCGCAGGGGATGGGCCCAGGTTTGTTCTCGGGTCACTGGGTCCGGGAACGAAATTACCAACACTTCTGCATACTTCCTATGACTTTTTGAAACAGGCATACCGTGAAGCCAGTCGTGGACTCATCGATGGCGGTGTGGACGCATTTATTATTGAAACAACCCAAGATCTTTTGCAGGCTAAGGCAGCCATCAACGGCGCCCGGGAAGCCATTGAAGCGACTGTGCCGGCCCGCGACATCGTTGTTATCGCCTCGGTAACAATTGAAACCAACGGCACAATGTTGATGGGCTCAGAGATTGGTGCCGCTCTCAGCGCACTTGAACCACTCGACGTTGACGTAATCGGTTTGAACTGTGCAACAGGACCCACGGAAATGAGTGAACATTTGCGAACTCTTTCTCAACGCACAGATCTCAAGTTGTCGTGCATGCCCAATGCGGGTCTGCCCGTATTAGGACCCAAGGGTGCGGTCTATGACCTTGGTCCTGAAGAGCTTGCTCAATCCTTGATTGACTTCAATGCCGAATTCGGTGTGACACTCGTCGGCGGGTGTTGCGGAACAACACCGGCACACATTAGAGCCATCAAAGATGCTTTTGTCGTGCCCCCGGCTCAGCGACCTCGAACCCGTATTGATGAACCTGGTGCGGCTTCGCTCTACCAACAAGTTCCATTCCGCCAGGATCTGACCTACCTTGCGATTGGTGAGCGCGCTAACGCCAATGGTTCAAAAGCTTTCCGTGAGGCGCTTCTGGCTGACGACTGGCAAGCATGCGTGGATATTGCTAAGGAGCAGATCCGCGATGGCGCACATATGCTCGACCTCAGCGTTGATTATGTGGGACGTGACGGTGTTGCCGACATGTCACATTTGGCGTCAATGTTGGCAACAGCATCAACACTGCCGATCATGCTTGACTCCACCGAACCAGAAGTTTTACAAGCTGGGCTTGAGCGCCTGGGAGGTCGCTCACTGGTCAACTCGGTGAACTTCGAAGACGGTGACGGCCCTGAGTCACGTTACGCCCGAATCATGCCGTTAGTGAAAGAGCATGGAGCAGCAGTTGTTGCCCTCACGATTGATGAGGAGGGCCAAGCACGTACCGCTGACTGGAAAGTGCAGGTTGCCCGGCGTTTGATCAATGATTTGACACAGAATTGGTCACTCAATGTCTCTGATATTTTAGTGGACACGCTAACTTTCCCGATCGCAACCGGGCAAGAAGAAACCAGGCGTGATGGTGTGGAAACACTGCAAGCGATTCGCACTCTCACCGCCGAGTTTCCTCGCGTTCAAACGACCCTGGGAATAAGTAATATTTCATTTGGACTCAAACCTCAGGCCCGCATTGTGCTGAATTCAATCTTCCTTCATGAGGCTGTTGCCGCTGGCCTCAGTTCGGCAATTGCGCACCCTTCAAAGATCATGCCCCTCGCGCGCATTCCCGAAGAACAACGAAATGTTGCTTTAGATTTGATTTATGACCGTCGGGTGTACAACAATCAGGGTGAAATCACCTATGACCCCCTGCAAAAATTCTTGGAACTTTTTGAAAATGCAGAAACTGCGGCCCGCCGGCTCTCGGTAGTTGAGGAGCTGGCTCTGCTGCCGATGGATGAACGTCTTCCCCAAAGAATTATTGACGGAGAAGCAAAGGGGCTTGAGTCCGATCTCGATGAAGCCATGGCTCAAGGAATCAAACCACTTGAAATCATTAATACATTTTTGCTTGCCGGAATGAAAACCGTGGGTGAGCTTTTCGGGGCTGGGGAAATGCAGCTGCCGTTTGTTCTGCAGTCGGCAGAGGTAATGAAAAAGGCCGTGGCGTATCTGGAACCTCACATGGAGAAAGTTGAATCCGATGCAGGTAGGGGGAAAATTCTTCTCGCCACGGTGAAAGGCGATGTTCATGACATCGGCAAAAACTTAGTTGACATTATTTTGACGAACAATGGTTTCGCGACAGTCAATATTGGAATTAAACAGCCGATCAGCGCGATCATTTCTGCCGCCCAAGAAAATGAAGTAGACGTTATTGGTCTTTCAGGTCTATTGGTGAAAAGCACGGTCGTAATGCGGGAGAACCTTGAAGAGTTGAATAAGCAAGGGCTGGCAGAGAAATGGCCGGTAATTTTAGGTGGGGCAGCTCTCACTCGTGCATTTGTCGAAGAAGATTTGAGTTCGCAGTTCCCAGGAACCGTGCGTTATGCAAAGGACGCCTTTGAAGGACTTGCCCTCATGGACACCATGATGGCCATTAAACGTGGTGACACGGAAGCGCAACTCCCGGAACTTCGTAAGCGCAAGGTGAAAAAGGTCAACCGTGACATTGATGAAGTCATCAGCACTGAGCGCAGCGACATTGTTTCCGACAATGTGATCCCTACTCCGCCATTCTGGGGTAGCCGGGTGGTGAAAGGAATTGCCTTAGCCGACTACCTTGGCATGCTCGACGAACGTGCGCTATTTGTCGGGCAGTGGGGGCTTAAGGGCAACCGTGACACCTACCAAACCATGCTGGAAGAGGAAGCGCGTCCACGCCTTCGTTCACTTCTGAACGAAGCCCAGGCCAATGGTTGGCTTGAGGCGGCTGTCGTCTACGGATACTTCCCGTGCTATTCCGAAGGAAATGACTTGGTGATCCTGCACCATGAAGGCCCCGAAAAAGGACAGGAACGTACTCGGTTCACTTTCCCTCGACAGGGTCGTGACCGGAGACTGTGTCTAGCTGACTTTTTCGCATCCAAGGAGTCTGGTCAAATTGATGTCGCTGCATTCCACGTAGTCACCATGGGTAATGCGGTCAGCGTTGCAGCATCAGAACTATTTGCTAAAGATGCCTACCGGGAATATTTGGAACTTCACGGACTTTCCGTGCAACTCACGGAAGCGCTGGCCGAGCATTGGCATGCGCGAGTCCGAAGTGAATTGAATTTTTCTGCTGAGGACTCACCGGACCTGCAGCAGATTCTCGATCAAGGTTACCGAGGTTCGAGATATTCCTTTGGGTACCCGGCTTGCCCGAATCTAGAGGACCAAACACAACTGTGTGAACTACTTGATCCAGGTCGCATTGGGGTTGAACTCTCGGATGAATTCCAGCTTCACCCTGAGCAATCCACTTCCGCGATCCTGGTTCACCACCCGGAAGCAAAGTATTTCAATGCGCGTTAATGACCCCACAATTTCATTTGAATTCTTTCCACCTAAATCACCTGAAGGGGAAGCAAGCCTTTTTGCCACAATAGGTGAATTGGATAGTGTGAAGCCCAACTTTGTCTCCATCACCTATGGTGCAGGTGGAAGTACGCGTGAGCGAACAATCAAAATCGCATGTGACATTTTCGAGAAAACCGGATATCGCACGATTGCGCACCTCACCTGCGTTGGAGCAACAAAGGCTGAAGTACACGAAATTCTGCAACAATTCCAACAGGCGGGGATCACCGATATCTTGGCGCTGCGTGGGGATCCGGCGCAAGGTCCAACGGCTCCGTGGGTCACGACCCCGGGGGGTTTTACCCACGCTGACGAGTTGGTCGAGATGGCCAAGTCATTTGGATCATTTGAAATAGGCGTTGCCGCTTTCCCTGATCTGCACCCAGCTGCAACGGGATTTGACCAAGGCATTGAAGTTTTATTGAGGAAAGAGCAGCTCGGCGCAACATTCGCGGTCACGCAATTCGTCTTCCAGCCAGAGTCCTACGCACGGCTGATCTCAGAATTAGCAGACCGCGGTTCCGCATTGACCGTTTACCCGGGAATCATGCCGGTAACCAGCCACCGGCAATTTACCCGGATGCTCGATATGGCCAATGGTGAAATCCCTGCTTCACTGATGTCCCAGTTCGATCAGTACCGGGATGATCCTGTTTCGACTCGAGAGTTGGGGATTGAGGTGGCGACCCAGGTGAGTGAGGAAGTTCTTGATGCAGGGGCTGAGGGTTTGCATTTTTACACGCTCAACTCAGCCAAGTCGACCTTAGAGGTGGTTAAAAGACTTGGTGTTCGCGACTACTAGCTGCTAGTCCAGCCCTCGCGCTTATGCGCACCATCGCAGAATGGCTTATTGGCGCTATGGCCGCAGCGGCAAAGGAAAACAGATTCCGCTTCCTTCAAGATATTTCCGTCCTCGTCAAGGACTGTTACGGGGCCGGTAATTTGATCGGGTCCGTCTTTGAGTGGGGTTATTGTCACGCGGTCGCTCATGGGAGTACCTATTCTTTCTCGTTGAGTAATTTGAGAACCTCAGGCTTGAGGTCTTGGGGTTTTGTGGTCGGGGCAAATCGTTGAACTGTTGTTCCATCGGGACTTACCAAGAATTTGGTGAAGTTCCATTTGATAGCCGAACCTAGCATTCCGCCGGCGTTTTTTTTGAGAAATTTGAACACCGGGTGGGTTTTGGATCCATTGACGTCCACCTTGGTGGAGAGTGGGAAATTTACACCGTAATTAATTGAGCAAAATTCCTCAATCTGGGCGTCGTCGCCGGGTTCTTGGTGAGCGAATTGATCGCATGGAAAGCCAAGGACTACCAGCCCTTCGCTGCCGAGTTCTTCATAGATTTTTTGAAGCCCGTCGTACTGTGGGGTGAAGCCGCATTTGCTGGCTGTATTGACAATCAAAACTGGCTTACCGCGGTATGCATCAAGACTTACTTCGTTGCCCTTGTTGTCGGTAAAACTGAGGTCATATAGGGACTGTGGATTGGTCATGAACATAGTCTCTCGCATGAAGGCCGACATTGCCCACCAGCTAGCTTGCCTTTTCCTCCAGCAACTCCCTAAAGTCGCTTTTCTGGCAAACGCCACAATCTGGGCAATGCCACGAATCGGGGATGTTGGAGAAAGGCGTTCCAGGGGTGAAGCCCTCGCGAGTATCACCGTTTTCCACTAGGTAGGTGTACTCGCAACCTGTGCATTGTGCGGACCGCCATGAATTTACTGTTGTGATTATGTTCTCATCAGAGAGACTCTGGGGAATTCTTATGTCACCCGAATACTTGGCCAGGAGTTTTTTTCGTTTCGATGGCTGCAGGTTGGCGCGCGCAATGTCCCCGCCAAAGTGGTTGAGAACGCGGGGGTCCATGACGCGGGACCATGCAGGGGGGACTAATGCCAGCAGGATCATTCCCGCATAACCCGTTGGGAGTACTGGACTTTCTTGATAAGAGAGAAGTGCTTGGTAGCGCCGGGTCGGCTGCGCGTGGTGGTCACTGTGACGTTGCAGGTGGTAGAGCAGCACATTGGTGGCAATGTTGTCGGAATTCCAACTATGACTGGGGTCTACTCGTTCATAGCGCTCACGGTCGCCGGACTTAACTTTGCGCCGAAGCATTCCGTAATGCTCGAGGTAGTTGACGGCTTCGAGCAGTGTTATGGCAATGAGCATTTGAATAATGAGATAGGGAAGAATCCCAAGTCCCAGCCACAGCAACATGCCGGCCCATAACGCGAGGGACATGAGCCAAGCATTGATGTTGTCATTGCTGATTCGAAAGGGGTGCTTTTTGCGTCTAGCAATTCGGTTTTTCTCGAGATTCCAGGAACTTTTGAGTGACCCGAGGACCGTGCGTGGCCAGTAACGGTAAAAGCTTTCACCCATTCGGCTACTTGCCGGATCTTCCGGTGTCGCGACCCGGACGTGATGACCACGATTGTGCTCGGTGAAGAAGTGCCCATAAAAACTCTGCGCCAGTGCGATTTTTGACAACCAACGCTCGTATTTTTCTTTTTTATGGCCTAACTCGTGGGCCGTGTTGATTCCGATCCCACCGATCATGCCGATTGAAATTGCAAAACCCACTTTGGTGATCGTGGACAAATCCCAGTTGGCGATCACATAGAAGCTGGCTGCGAATCCGGCGTACTGCAATGGCAGGTAGGCGTAGGTCAAGATCCGGTAGTAGCGGTCCGCTTCAAGCTGCGCGATTAAATCAGTAGGGGGATTGCGAACATCACGTCCCGAAATTAAATCAATGATAGGGACGATTCCGAGAATAAAGATGGGGCCAATCCAAAACCAGGCCGACCAATTCGTAAGCGAATACATTCCGATCGCAATGAAAAGCAATGCGGGCATCGTGATAGCGACCAGCCACAGATAGCGCTTGGAATCACGCCAACTTTGTGTTGAGCTCGCGGAAACGGTGCCACTTTCCATGGGCAAAGCATATAGCGATCACATGCCTACTGAAATTGATTCACCCAGCAGATTTGCCTCAATTGTCCGTTATTCAACCTGTGGGCAAGGAATTAATCAGCACCAAGTTCAAATGATGCGCGTTCAAGGAGGGCTTCGTCAGAAGATTCCGGACTCGTTGATTTATCAACGATTGCTTTCGCGCCTCCTGGCTTGAGCGTTCCCACTAAATTGACGTGGCCGTCGAGGAGCTGCCCTTGGCTCGCGTAAAGCTCGAGTTTGGCTCGAGTGTCAGCAATGTCGAGGTTGCGCATGGTGAGTTGCCCAATGCGATCGGTTGGTCCGAAGGCGGCATTTTCGGTGCGCTCCATCGAGAGTTTGTCCGGGTGGTAACTAAATGCGGGTCCTTCGGTGCGAATGATTGAGTAATCGTCCCCGCGCCGAAGGCGCAGGGTGACACTTCCCGTGACAGCTGATGCGACCCAACGCATTAGGGATTCCCGCAGCATTAATGACTGGGGATCTAGCCACCGGCCTTCATAGAGAAGTCGACCAAGTCGTCGACCTTCTGCGTGATAACTAGCGATTGTGTCCTCGTTATGGATGGCGCTGAGTAGTCGTTCATAGGCAATGAAAAGCAAGGCCATCCCGGGGGCTTCGTAGATCCCTCGAGATTTCGCCTCAATGATCCGGTTTTCAATTTGGTCGGCCATACCTAATCCGTGCCGACCACCGACCGCATTTGCGTGAAGTACTAAGTCAACTGGTGAATCAAAAGTCGTTCCATTGATACTTACCGGGCGACCTTGAACAAATTCAATGGTGACGTCTTCGGAGTCAATATGCACGCTGGAATCCCAAAACTTAACGCCCATGATTGGATCAACAATTTCCATGGATGCGTCGAGTTGCTCAAGATCCTTTGCTTCATGGGTTGCGCCCCAAATATTTGCATCCGTTGAATATGCCTTCTCGGTGCTATCGCGATAGGGAAGTTTGCGTTCCTTGAGCCACTCACTCATTTCATGGCGGCCACCAAGTTCGGTAACGAATTGGGCATCAAGCCACGGCTTGTATACCCGCAATTCGGGATTGGCCAGTAACCCGTAGCGGTAGAAGCGCTCGATGTCATTGCCCTTGTAGGTTGAACCGTCGCCCCAGATATTTACGCCGTCATCGAGCATCGCCCGAACGAGAAGTGTTCCTGTTACCGCACGGCCAAGGGGTGTGGTGTTGAAATAGGTGCGACCGCCGGAACGAATATGAAATGCCCCGCAGGC
>CAMAVT010000061.1 GCA_945861775.1 Bifidobacterium breve | reverse complement strand
GCGCGAGAGCCCCGACTCCTATTGGCCGACGAGCTGTCCCTTGGCTTGGCACCATTAATCGTTGACCGTCTCTTGCAGGCGGTCCGAGCTGCAGCCGATGAGCGTGGCACGGCAGTTTTGATGGTGGAACAGCACGCCCGCAAAGCACTGCGCTACGCCGACAGGGCGCTGGTGATGCAACGGGGCAAAATCGTCCTAGCTCTGAGCGGCGAGGAGGCCCGGGCTCGGATCGGAGAGATCGAGGACTCGTATCTTTCGGGTACTACCGGCGAGGATGCGGCTTAAGCACTCAGTCCAGGCGCGTAGACGTCGGATCACCAAAAGGTGATAAAAGGATTAAACGGACATTTATAACGATTTAAGTAACATTTTAGCCACATTGACCACGTTAGATGCGCAAAGAGCAGATGTCTTGCCTAAGTTATGCCATGAAGAACCAGTGGCGACAGGCCATTGGACTTATTACAAGTAGAGGAATGCGAATGAGCCAAATGCAACGGGCCCGCATCACGGGTCGTCGTCGAGTAGTTTCGATCGTAGCAACAGCAGCAGCTTCGGTGCTTCTTATTGCCGGCTGTAGCAGTTCGAGCGATACCACTGACGCTGCAACATCTGAGACAGCAGCAGCTTCCGAATCAGCTGCAGTAGAGGAAGCTCCCGCGGAACTGTCGGGCGAACCAGTAAAGACAATGACGATCACGGATATTAACTCTCCAGGAGCCGTGTACCCCAACATCCATATTTCGGCTGATGCCGCACAGGAGTACATCAACGCAACCGGTGGAATCAACGGACGTCCACTTGAAGTTATCAATTGCGATAGCCAAGGAACCGCTGACGGCGCTGCCACATGTGCACGCCAGGCCACAACCGATGGTGTAGTTGCCGTTGTCGGTAGCTTCAACTTCAGCCCAGATGCCATGATCGAAGTTCTCGAGCCTGCGGGCATCGCATACTTCGGTGAGTGCTGTGCACTTGGTGCCAAGGAGAACACGAGCAAGGCTGCGTTCCCCTTCGGTTCAATCCAGATGTACGGAGTTGGCGAAGTTAAGAAAGCCCTCGAAGATGGTTGCACAAACATCAAGGCTTTGATCATTGAGGGTGCTGAGTCCTTCTGGCCACCAATGCAAGAAGCTGCCGCACGTCTTGGCGCCTCGGACAAACTCAATGCAGAGTACGTAGTACAGCCAGGTACGGTCCAAGATCAGTCCGCTCAGGTAGCACAGCTACTTGAAGGTGGAACCGACTGCGTAGTCTCTGTTACATCTGAGACCCCACTGACCGCATTCATGGTCGCTTGGGATGCTGCGCAGCCAACCGCCAAGTTCTACGGTCCTCAGGGCAACCTGAACAAGATCTCGGCCGCAGGACATGAGGAAATCTTGGAAGGTTCCACAGTTGTTGGAATCTACCCAGACATCGCCTGCACCGTATGGGATGACTACCGCGCCAGCCTGGATGCAATCGGTGCTGATCCAGCACAGGATTACAACAGCCTCGGTGGATTAGGCACCTGGACCGCTTACATGGGCTTCAGGCAGGTTGCAGAAACCGTTGAACCAGCTGACACACTTGATGCAGCGACGTTCATGATGGCAGCCAGCACAGCCAAGATCGACCTACCCGGAATGCTCCCACCACTTGACTTCACACAAGAGTGGACCGCATACCCAGGTCTGGCTCGTATGGTGAACCAGTCGGTTGTGTACTCACAAATCCAGAATGGTGACGTTGTGCCACTGGGTGAGTGTGGCGTATTCGACGATGTCGCAGGACTCGTGGAAGCACAAAGTTAAACCAGCAACAGTATGAACCGATGGCCTGGATTCCTTATGGGATCCAGGCCATCGGTCTTTTTAGCCATAAACACTGGCCGAGGTTACAAATGTTGAAAGGCAGAAATAATGAAAACAAATAGAGAATGGATCCTTCGTCGGCGACCTGAGGGGCCGTGTGTTGTTGACGACTTCGAGTACCGCGAAAGTGAATTTGTAAATCCTGCCTTAGAGCCGGGGCACATTCTTGTGCACAACTCTGTTTTCCTATGCGCACCAACGCTACGAAACTGGATGGATGCTCCCAGTAATAGCCTTTACCCCTCGATTGATCTTGGCGCACCTGTATTGGCGACAACGGCGGGCCGGGTCCTTGAATCCACCGATGATCGATTCCCGGTGGGAACTCGAGTCACCATGATTGGGCACTGGCAGAAATACGATGTTGTTAATAGCGCAGTATGGCCGGTCCGGTCGGTCCCTGAGGGGCAGGATCTCATTGAAGCTATGGGCCCCATGGGTATGAACGCACTCACCGCATACTTTGGAGTGACTGCTGTTGGTCGTCCGCTTGCGGGAGAAACAATGCTCGTTTCGGGCGCTGCGGGTTCGACCGGATCCGTCGCAGCACAGATTGGAAAAATAATGGGTTGCCGGGTCGTTGGAATTGCCGGTGGACCCGACAAATGTGACTGGCTGATCAATGAGCTGGGGCTTGATGCGGCTATTGATTACCGGGCCGGGAACCTAGTGGAGCAGATTCACGAGACGTGCCCCAACGGAGTAGATGTCTTTTTTGACAATGTTGGCGGTGAGATTCTTCAAGCAGCGGTCGAGAACATCAACAAGTTCGGTCGGATCGTGTTGTGCGGGCAGATTGCCGGTTATAACGAGAGCCGCCCGGTTCAAGGTCCCACGAACATGATGCGGTTCATTTACGGCAGCGTGCGCATGCAGGGCTTCTTACTGGGTGACTACGAAGACGAATTACCCAGAGCACGCGAAGACATGGCGACGTGGATCAATGAAGGACGTCTGAAACACCGAGAAGACGTCCGAACGGGTTTTGAGAATATTCCGACGGTATACGGGGAGATTTTTACGGGTACTAACGAAGGAACCCTGTTGATCGTGACAGACGAAGACGCATACGCAACCAACTAGTTATCTCGCCGTTACTGTTTCACAGTTACTGGCGCAAAGCTACTGATTCAAACGAGCGGGTAGTCCGGCGACAAATGCGTCGGCTGCCCGCTCGATCATTTCCAGAACGAGTGCGAATCCTTCATCTTTGTCCCAATACGGGTCGGGGACGTCGAGGTCGGGGTGGACTTCCCCGAGGTGACGCAGTTCGGGGTCAAAGCTTCGCATCATGTACAGCTCAGGTTCCTGACCACTATCGCGGACAAGCGCCGCGACGTTGGCGTAGTTGCTTTGGTCCATTACCAAAATAATGTCGAGCTCTGCCATCCAACTCGAAGTGATCTGGCGCGCCGTGTGCGTGAGTGCGTATCCGTTTTGGGTGAGGATCGCTTGAGATCGGGGGTCGGCGTCGTATCCGATATGCCAATCGCCGGTACCGGCCGAGTCAACGACCACGAGATCGCTGAGCCCGGCTCGATCAATCCGCTCTCGCAAAACAGCCTCTGCAATCGGTGAGCGGCAAATATTGCCCAGACAGACGGTTGTTATGCGCAATGGTCGTTCACTCGTGTAGTCGGCCACCGAGACAGCCTAGTAAAAAAGTTTTCCTCCACAGGGTGTGGACACTATTTCGTGAGTAAAACCCCGAAAATCATCAAAAATAATTGACTTTTCCCCAAGTTATCCCGGATCAGTCCACCAGATCGACACCTGAGTCCACAGGGAACCCACAGTTGCGCTCACAGGGGAAATGGACACGGCGGTTCGTTGACCCTAACGTCAGACCCTCGGGGTTTACTGGGCGAAGCAAGGAAAAGGAAAGGGCAGCGTTGAGCGTTTCTGAGCTACATATCCCAGAAGAACCGCGGGACTCTGCCTATTCCCGTGCACCCGATCGAACACCACCCAATGATGAGGCGGCCGAGCAGTCCGTTCTTGGCGCTATGTTGCTCAGCAAAGACGCAATCGCCGACGTCGTTGAAACAATTCGCGCGGACGACTTCTATCGCCCAGCGCATTCAACAATTTATGAAGCAATCCTTGACCTCTACAGTCGAGGTGAACCAGCAGACGCTGTCACCGTTGCATCCGAGTTATCCAAGTCCGGTGAGATCACGCGGATCGGTGGCCCTTCTTATCTCCACACATTGGTCTCCATGGTTCCCACCGCGGCTAATGCGAACTACTACGGGCGGATCGTTCGCGAACAAGCAATTTTACGCAGACTCGTCACCGCGGGGACGCGCATTGTGCAATTGGGTTATAGCGGTCAAGGTGAAGTCGATGACGCTGTCGACCGCGCCCAAGCCGAGGTCTACGAAGTAACCGAACGTCGAACGAGTGAGGACTACTCACCACTCAGTGAGATTATGCAAGGAACACTCAGTGAGATCGAAGCGATCTCTAATCGTGATGGACAAATGGTGGGAGTTCCCACCGGTTTTGCCGAACTTGATTCATTAACAAATGGACTTCACGCCGGACAATTAATTATTCTTGCAGCGCGTCCTGCCCTTGGTAAGGCACTGGCTCTAGACACCCCGATCCCAACTCCTTCCGGCTGGAGCACACAAGGGAGTCTTGCCCCCGGTGATTGGATTTTTGGTGACAACGGTGAGCCAGCACGGGTGCGTGCCGTCAGCGAAATTTGGTCTGACCGACCCTGTTATCGAATCACCTTCAGTGACGGTTCTCAGATTGTCGCTGATGCGGAACACGAATGGCTTACTGACACCAGGGCATCCCGCCGTTTGGGCGGAACGGAACCAAAGATTTTTACCACTCAAGAAATTGCGCAAACGGTCAGATGTAACACCATGGATACTCGGCTTAACCACAGCATCATCAACGGTCAGGCATTAAATCTGCCTAGTCAAGATCTGCCTATTGGTCCGTACACAATGGGCGTTTGGTTGGGTGATGGAACCTCTGCGGCGGCGCACTTCACCAGTGCTGATCCGGAGATCGTCATGCACGTCGAAGCTGAAGGGTATGTCTGTCCAGATCTTGGCAATCTCCGATTTGGCATCCGCCTACCAAAACCGGATCCAATCGAATCTCGCACTTGCATGGTGTGCAGCGCTGATTTCATGCCCATCAACCCTTGGGTACGTACGTGCGGTAAGTCATGCGGGGGGAAGTTGAAGATGATCGCGGATCCCATTCCGGCAACAACGTGCCCAGACTGCGCTGGACCCATGACTGGTTTTCGTCGCTGCCAGGGTTGTCAAGATGACCACGGATCCGTGCAAGCACTGCTACGAAAAATGGGACTACTTGATAACAAGCACATTCCGAATCAGTATCTGCGGAGTTCGGAGGATCAACGCCGGCAACTTCTTGCAGGTCTCCTTGACACCGATGGCACCGTTACGAGTACCGGTAACATCCAATACACCACGACCTCAGAACGATTAGCTGGGGAGGTTCGTGAGCTGATCACCAGTTTGGGTTATCGAGTTTCGGTGAGCCTTAAGCCAGTCAAGGGGCGGACACCCAAGTCCTCAATCGCGTACAACCTGAATTTCACGACTCATGATTCCGTATTCATGCTAGGGCGTAAGAATTTACGAGTTAAAGAGCGTATGTACGGAAAGTCCGCTGTTCGCCATGGGAAAAGATTTATTACCAGCGTTGAAGCTGTCCCAAGCGTTCCCGTTCGCTGTATTGAAGTAGAGAACATGTCGCATTTATATCTAGCGGGCTCAAGCATGATCCCAACACATAATTCGACTCTTGGACTCGATATTTGTCGCAGCGCCTCGATTAAGCACGGTTTGACAAGTGTGATTTTTTCACTAGAAATGAGTCGCAACGAAATCGTCATGCGATTGCTTTCCGCAGAAGCACAGGTTGCACTTCACCACATGCGCTCAGGACAGATGAGTGAGGCTGACTGGGCGAAACTTGCCAACAAGATGGGCGCCGTCAGTGAAGCACCGTTCTTCATTGATGACTCACCCAATATGACACTCATGGAAATTCGCGCGAAGTGTCGTCGCTTGAAGCAGCGTCACAATCTGCAATTGGTTGTAGTTGACTACCTGCAACTCATGTCCAGTGGTAAGCGTGTTGAGAGTCGTCAGCAGGAAGTCTCCGAGTTCTCTCGTTCCCTAAAGCTCCTGGCCAAAGAACTTGAAGTTCCCGTCATCGCAATCAGTCAGCTCAACCGAGGGCCAGAACAACGCCAGGACAAGCGGCCGATGCTTTCTGACCTGCGAGAGTCGGGCAGCCTAGAACAAGATGCAGACATGGTTGTTCTCCTTCACCGGGAAGACGCCTACGACCGCGAGTCACCTCGCGCCGGTGAAGCAGACTTCATTGTGGCAAAGCACCGCAACGGCCCAACGGCAACTATCAACGTTGCATTCCAAGGTCACTACTCGCGCTTCGTCGACATGGCGCGCGACTCCATTTAGTTGTCGGTTGTTTAAGAGTCACTGTGAAAATCCTGCACACTTCCGACTGGCATCTTGGACGCACTTTTCTGTCCGAAAGCATGCACGTTCACCAAGAAGTGTTCATCGATTGGCTCATTGCATTTGTTATTACGGAACAGGTTGAATTGGTTGTCATTGCCGGCGACGTTTATGACCGTTCCGTTCCTCCCACAGAATCTGTGCGACTTTTTGACCATGCTCTCATTGGCTTGAGTTCCGTGTGTCCAGTTTTCATTACCCCGGGTAATCATGATTCCGCGGTCCGGTTGGGTTTCGGTAGTGGGCTTATGGCTACGAACGGTGTTCATATTCGTTCAGAGATTTCAGACATTGGTGTTCCGCTGGAGCTCACCGGCCGCGATGGCACCGCAGTGGTTGTTTATGGAATCCCCTATCTTCAGCCAGAGGTCGTGGCCACGCAATTAGAAGCTGAGCGCACTCATACGGGTGTCCTCAGTGCTGCCATGGATCACATCCGCGCCGACGTGATTAATCGAGGGGACGCCAGGGTCGTGGTGGTATCCCATGCGTTCATTACTGGTGGAAGTTCAAGTGAGTCGGAGCGATCACTTGAAATTGGTGGAATCGGTGATGCACCATCGAGTATTTTCACTGGGGTTGACTACGTTGCTATGGGTCACCTGCATGGGGCACAAGTGATTTCAACCCCGGAGAATTCATCAACGGTCGTCAAATATTCGGGATCACCATTGCCCTATTCTTTCTCTGAAGAGAAGCACAATAAAAGCGTGACGTTGATTGACATACCAACGGTGGGTTCTATTGCATATGAAAATATCTCCACTCCCGTACCGGGCCCACTTCTCACCATTACGGGTGAATTGGAAGCTCTACTTAATGATTCACAGTTTGATGGAGTAGAAAACTATTGGGTACGAGCGGTCGTGACCGACCCGACTCGCCAGGAGCGAACCCGAGAGCGGCTAACGGAAAGATTCACCAACCTCAAGCACATTGAATTCCTGCCGCAAGGTGGCGCTCAAACAGTGTCGATTAGCGAGAGACTCGATCCACAAAGTACGCCACCGATTGAGATTGCCGCAGACTTTGTTGCCCACGTGAGTAATGGCGAGATCTCGGACCCGCAACGGATGCTGTTTCAGGGTGCGATTGAAAGCGTGAACGCGAGTGACACCTCGCTATGAGAATTCATCGTTTGGAAATATTTGGGATCGGACCATTTAGAGATCGGCAAGTCATTGACTTTGATGCACTGAGTGCTTCTGGTTTGTTCTTAATTGATGGACCAACCGGATCGGGCAAAACAACAATTATCGACTCCATCACCTACGCACTGTTCAGCTCGCTCAGCGGGGAGGAGTCGGCCAAGGACCGCATGCGCAGTGATTTCAGTGTTGGATCTGATCGCTCAGAGATCATCTTGGACTTCTCGGTCAATGGAGTAAAGCATACAGTGACTCGTGGTATCCCTTATTCATTTGCGAAAGCCAATGGTGAAGGTGAGACTAAACGTGCAGCAACCCAATCTTTGATCAGATTCGGTGCAGGTGGCATACAAGACCTCGCACTCACCCAGGCAAATGAAATAGGTATCTACCTGGTTGACCTTTTGCACCTGAATGCCCAGCAATTTCGACAACTCGTTGTTTTGGCTCAAGGTGAGTTCGCAGCATTACTGCGCATGAACCCCAGCAAGCGACTTGAGGCGCTACGTGACCTTTTGGGAGATAGTTACTATCAAAAACTGCAAACAGAGCTTGATGAACGTGGCAAAGCGGCTCAAATTACCGTGAATTCGGCGCGATCGGCAACCCGAGATATTGCGGTGCAGATTCAAGGGCTACTGGACCCCACCGACCCCCAGGAACTTCAAGATCAGGTGAGCGAACTCGTTGACGCAAGTGCAACCGACCCGTTTGCTGTTACTCAAGCTGTTATTGAACATTGTGAATCCGGTGTTGAGGCTGCGCGGGCAGAAGCCCAAAGCGCTCAAGCGGATGCTCAACCACTTGAAATCCAATTCAGTGAACTAGCCCAAACCAAGGCAAGAATCGAAGAATTTGTTCGAGCACGTGAGTTGGCTTCAACGGCGAAAGCCGAACTAAGTTCTGGGGAAATCGAACTCACGCTGGAAGAGATCCCAGCAATTATTTCCCGCACCCGCGAGCAAATTGGTCAATTGAAGCCGTTTGTCGACTGGCAGTTAGGACACTCACAAAGAGGTTTCCAGCGTGAAGAATTGCTTATCGAACAAGAAAAATGCACATCCCTAGTTGAACAGTTGCGTCAGAGGATTGACACTTACCCGTCGACTTCAATGCAATTGAAGTTGGCGCTCACCGAGTCCCAACAAGCAACAATTGTCGTTGAACAGTTGGAAGCGCAGATTAGTGTGCAAGTCGAGATACGTGAAAACCTCGAGCAACTTGAGTCCTTTCAAGAGCTCTGTCGCACCCAAGAGCAGGATCTGCAGGATAAAAAAGAGCAATTAGATTCCCAAGAGCATTCTGTGACAAAAGCAGAGTTGACCCTCTCGCAAGCCATCCGTGCGCAACTCGCACAACGGGTAGTTGTATTGGCGGGACAACTGCGTGAAGGTGATCCGTGTTCGGTATGCGGTTCGCTTACCCACCCACAACCTGCAACGGTGGAAATTGGTATTGACGTTGTTACTGAGGAACAGATAGAAATTCTTGAAAGTTATGTGGAGAGTGCCAGATCCACTCGTGACTCACATGAGCGTGGGCTCACTGAACTTGGTTCAGAACTTGATTCGACAAAACTTGCAATCGCCTCACTGAGTGCAATCTGTGGTGATAAGTCACCGGAGAGTGTCAGTGCTGAACTCGAGTCCTTAAGTTCTGAATTGGTGATCAAACGTGAGTCAGCCGAGCAACTTGAGCGACGTGAGGCAGAGTTGAATGAATTGGACCTGTCTTTCGAAAACAGCAAAGAATCTTTCACTGATGCAGAAATTGCGAGGGAGATAGCAAGTAAGGCACTCCTGAAGTTTGATACCGAGGTAGAACTCAAATCTGCCGAGTTATCACAATTAATTAATCCAGAGATAAATGCGACTGATGAACTCAACGAACTTGAATTAAAAATAGGTCGTCTCACCATGTGGCTTGAAGCCAGTAGACATCTTGCAAAAGTTTCGAATTCTTTAACACCTGAAATGCGGGAACTAGATCCCATTGAATGTGAGAAGTCCTTTGACGACTTGGAAGCAGAACTCACGCTAGCCCGAGCAGTTGTTGAACAGGCTGAGGAGAACCGAACACTGTCAGAAAATTTGTTAAAGACTGCTACCGCACTCGTCACCAAATATGCCAAGGGTTCAAAGGGAATTGAAAAATTAGCAGCTGAAGTCAAAGATGCAGTGGGACTTGGCGCACTTGTCACAGCAACATCTTCAATCAATACTAAGAAATTGACATTAGAAAGTTATGCACTCCAACTTCGGTTCGCCCACGTTTTGGAATCTGCATCAATTCATTTACGTAAAATGAGTAGCGGTCGCCTCTCATTTTTACTCGACGAAAGTTCCCAAGGCCGCGGTAACACGGGTCTTGGGATAATCGTCATGGATGAAGCAACAGGGGATGCCCGTCCGACAACCTCACTCTCCGGTGGAGAAACTTTCTACGCGTCCCTATCACTGGCCCTCGGTTTGGCTGATGTCGTGCAGAGTGAAACCGGAGGGGTCTCGCTGGAGACCCTTTTTGTGGACGAAGGATTTGGCTCCCTTGACACCGATACTTTAGAGCGGGTTCTTGACCAACTCGATCAGTTGAAATCAGGTGGCCGGACTATCGGAATCATTAGTCACGTGAGTGAAATGAAAGATAGATTCCCCGACCGTATTGTGGTCTCGCGAGATCCCGAGGGGCCAAGCCGAATACTTCACGGCTAGGGGGAAATTCGCACCCGAGTGGCCCACTTGACAGAATTATGTATATGTATATACTGATACATGAAGGTCTAGACATATACAATTAATTCTGCAATAAAGGGTGAGATTGAAATAAGGAGGGATTCACATGACGAATCCATTTGTACGCAAAGGGGCCAGAGGCAATGCCTCATTACTGGAGTTCCCCGCTCCCAAAGCCCATGTAATAGACACGGATTTTTGTACCGGCAAATGCCGGTTCGTACTGCAGTGCACCTGTGGCTCAAGCCATGAAACCAGGTATATCGATGAAGCCCTCGAATGGGTTGAAATGCACAAAGAACTGGCCGAACTAGCCGATCAGCTCCCTGGGTAATTAATGACTAAGAAAATCAGCCCCGAGAAAGCTGCTGCGATCATTGAGGTCGAAGAAGCAGCAACGGAGTGGAAGGCAACTAAAAAGCGCGAACGCGCTGCCCGGGAAAGCTTGGCCACAGCCGTGCGCATCCACGTGGAATCAGAGACCCTGTCAGAAAACAAAATCTCCACAATTACGGGGATTCCACGGATGACAATTCGAAAAATGGTGGGAAAGATATAGGACTATCTGTACCCCAAGGGTCGGTTGGAAGAGAATCCTAACTGTGGTCTCTAATATTGGTTATTAACCGATGGAGGAATCACAGATGTCGATTGATCGCGAAAAACTTGCCGCCCTACTAGAACGCGAACGTGCGCTGCATCTATCCCGTACCGCCGTCTCTCAAAGGTTGTATTCCCAGGCCGACAATCTTTTTGGTCGGGTCCCGATGACCTGGATGAATAAATGGGCGGGTGGTTATCCACTCTATGTGAAGTCTGCTCACGGGAACCGAATAGTTGATGCCGATGACAATGAGTACGTTGACTTCTCTTTAGGCGACACCGGGGCGATGGCCGGGCACTCGCCGGAGGCAACAGTTGCCGCGGTAAACAACCGGATTGCTGTCGAAGGTGGTATCACAACCATGATGCCGAATGCCGATGCCCAATGGGTGGCCGCCGAACTAACGCGACGATTCGGATTACCCCTCTGGTCATACAGCTTGACCGCAACTGATGCAAATCGTTGGGCATTACGCATTGCCCGTCAGGTCACCGGAAAAGACAAAGTGCTGGCTTTCTCATACTGCTATCACGGCGCCGTTGACGAAACGTTAGTGCGAAGCGGACCCAATGGTGAAGCAATCCTGCGCGAGGGAAATGTTGGTCCAGCTGTTCCCATCTCGGAAACAACTCGGGTAGCTGAATTCAAGGACCTGGAATCTGTTGAGCGTGCACTCGCTCACGGGGACGTCGCAATACTTATCACTGAACCAGCATTGACCAATATTGGAATCGTATTGCCCGAGCCTGGATTCATGGATGGCTTACGACGATTGTGTACCCAATACGGCGCGTTACTTCTTATCGATGAAACCCATACGATCTCGGCCGGGTGGGGTGGTTGTACTAAAGCATGGGATTTGCAGCCGGACATTCTCGTTATTGGGAAAAGTATTGGCGGGGGAATCCCTAGTGGTGCTTATGGGTTAAGCCAAGAAGTTGCTGACGCAATCAATGCAGCGGAGGACTCGGACCTGATTGATGTGGGTGGTGTTGGTGGAACACTTGCAGGAAATATTTTGAGCACGGCAGCCATGCGTGCCACTTTGGATCAGGTGTTAACCCCTGCCGCATTCGAGCACATGATTGCATTGGCAACCAGCTTCCGTGAAGGAGTAGAAGAGGTTCTGCAACGGTATGACGTTCCTTGGTCTATTGCTCAACTCGGTGCACGAGCTGAATACCGATTTGTCTCACCCGGTCCTCGAACGGGAACCGAATCTGCTGCAGCCTACGACGCCGACATTGAAGAGTATCTACATCTATACATGAGCAACCGAGGATTGTTGCTCACCCCGTTTCACAATATGGCCCTGATGTGTCCGACCACAAGTCACGCAGATGTGGAACTTCATACGAAATTATTTGATTCAGCGGTAAGCGAATTGGTCTAGTAACAGCTCTAGTAAATGGTGAAGGCCGGTGTGATCAT
>CAMAVT010000060.1 GCA_945861775.1 Bifidobacterium breve | reverse complement strand
GCGAGCTCTTACTTACCGAGGAGGTCAAAGCGAAAGCCCAACTTCTGGGAGCCGCACACGTTGAAGTTGCGGCAATGTGTGAGCAGATTGCCAATGGAATGGCAGTTGAGGGGATGGAGTCTCTATCCGCAGCACTCGCTGGCGAGATGAAACCGCTGCATGAACTCCTACCACCAGAGTCATCGTTAATTCTGATGGAACCGGAACGGATAAATTCGCGGGCACTTGATGTTGTTAAAACTGCGGAAGAGTTTTTAACAGCGGGTTGGCACAGCGCTGCTGTCGGTGGAGCAACACCCATCGATTTTTCTGGCTCCATGTTCACCAGCTTGTCCGAGGTTATAGATCGGGTCCGTGCGCGCAATGGTTCGGTGTGGAATCTCACTCAACTTCCCCGCGACCTTGATGACACGGTGATCAACCTTGATGCGAGGGCAGTTGGTGGGTATCAAGGAGACGCGGAAATAGCGGGAAAAGATATTGCCCAAGCACTGCAAGCAGGCTCGACGGTCGTGATCACGGCTTTGGGACACGGTTCAATTGATCGCATCGCGGAAGAATTTGGCAGCCAAGGAATTAGTGTGGTCAAAGTTGATTCAGTTTCAATTCCGGCCGTACCCAAGGTTGCTCAACTGATTACCGCTTCGGTGGATAACGGTTTTCATTTGGCGAGTTCCCGGCTCTGGGTATTGAGCGAATCAGACTTGATGGGCGCAAAGTCGCTGTCCAAGGATCTGAAAAAAATGCCGAGTCGCCGTCGTGGTGGCGTTGACCCGCTGACTCTCAATTCGGGTGACTACATCGTTCATGAACACCATGGAGTTGGCCGTTACGTTGAAATGATCACGCGAACAATTGGTGGAGCAGAGCGCGAGTATTTGATTATCGAGTATGCGCCGAGTAAGCGTGGTCAGCCAGCAGATCGACTTTTTGTGCCAATGGATCAGTTGGATTTGATTACGCGTTACGTTGGTGGTGAAGCTCCAAGTGTTCACCGACTCGGTGGTGCGGACTGGCAAAAAACAAAGGGTCGGGCCCGCAAGGCTGTGAAAGAAATTGCCGGTGAACTGATTCGGCTTTATGCGGCTCGACAGTCATCCCAGGGGTATGCATTTGGTGCTGATACTCCGTGGCAAGCGGAACTAGAAGACGCCTTCGCCTACGTTGAAACACCCGATCAACTCAGCACGATCGACGAAGTGAAGCGAGACATGGAGAGACAAATACCCATGGACCGTTTGGTGTGTGGTGATGTGGGGTTTGGTAAGACCGAAATTGCCGTGCGTGCGGCATTCAAAGCAGTACAGGATGGAAAGCAAGTCGCCCTACTTGTCCCCACGACACTGCTGGTTCAACAACACTTCACGACTTTCTCAGAGCGCTACCGGGCATTCCCCGTCACCGTTGCGGCGCTCTCCAGGTTCACCCCAGCCTCTCAAGTTAAGGAAACACTTGCTGGGCTGGCGCAAGGAAGCGTCGACATTGTGATTGGCACCCACCGCTTGCTGACCCCTTCGGTAAAATTCAAAGACTTGGGATTGGTGATCGTCGATGAAGAGCAACGTTTTGGTGTTGAGCACAAAGAGCATCTGAAGGCGCTGCGAACCAATGTCGACGTACTGGCCATGAGTGCAACACCCATCCCTCGTACCTTGGAGATGGCGGTTACGGGAATTCGAGAAATGTCGGTCATCCAGACACCGCCTGAAGAGCGGCACCCGGTCCTCACCTTCGTTGGCCCCTATGACGAGAAGCAAATTACCGCTGCAATTCATCGAGAACTTTTGCGCGATGGCCAAATATTTTTTATTCACAATCGAGTCGAGTCAATTGATCGAGTTGCAGCAAGAATTCGGACGTTGGTACCTGAAGCACGCATTGCGGTGGCGCATGGGCAAATGAGTGAAGGCGCCCTTGAATCGGTGATCGTTCAATTTTGGGAAAAAGAAATTGATGTTCTCGTATGTACAACCATTGTTGAGTCAGGGATTGATATTCCCAATGCCAATACCTTGATTGTGGACAGAGCTGACAAGTTTGGACTCTCGCAAATGCATCAATTACGTGGTCGAGTGGGTCGTGGCCGTGAACGCGCGTATTCATATTTTCTCTATGACCCCAATAAGCCACTAACGGAAACTGCCCATGAACGCCTTGCCACAATTGCGCAACGAACCGACCTTGGTTCAGGAATGCAAATCGCGCTTAAAGACCTCGAGATTCGTGGAGCCGGCAACATGCTGGGTGGCGAACAAAGTGGCCATATTGCTGACGTCGGTTTTGACCTGTATTTACGGCTCGTTGGCGAAGCACTCTCCGAGTACAAAAATGAACCGACCAAAGAGGTCAATGACGTTCGGGTTGAATTGCCCATCGATGCCAGTATTCCAACGGACTACGTCCCCCAGGAAAGATTGCGCCTTGAGGCTTACCGACGCTTAGCCGACGCCAGTACCAATGAAGCCGTTGACGAGGTTGGCGCAGAACTTGTGGACCGTTACGGTGCTATGCCCAGGGAACTTGAGGCACTCATCGGGGTAGCCCGGTTCCGGGTTGCCGTGAAGGCAGCGGGGGTACAGGAAGTTATTGCTGCGGGCAAGGCAATCCGCATATCCCCGGTGACGCTGCCAGAGTCCCGAGCAATGAGGGTCCAAAGGATTTATCCAGGCACGACCATCAAGGAGGTGTCCCATATTTTGCTCGTTCCCAAGCCGACTTCGGGTAGAGGCATTGGTGCTCCTGAGCTACGAGATACCGAACTCCTAGAATGGCTCCACGAACTATTTAACGTCTTATTCACCAGCCCCTGAAGATCCGGAGATTCTGTGTCCCACGTGAACGTCAAAGCCAACCGTCACCGGCTAGCCGCAATTGTTGGCATCGGGGTAATCGCCGCAACTTTGGCACTCAGTGGTTGCGGAACCCCTACAGCCGGCGCCGCCGCGGTCGTGGGGGATGAGCGGATCAGTGAGGACACCCTCAACTCAGAAGTTCAGGCTGTCTTATCCCTGCAGGGTCTGCCAGCAACTGATTCGTCAAATGAGTTGATCACCAGCACCCTTGATCAGATGATCACCACCATTTTGGTTAATGAATTGGCCAATCGCGAGAAAATTGAAGTGACCCAAGGTGAGATCGACGATCTGCGACTCCAATACATCGCCCAAGCCGGTGGAGCGGAAGCATTTGAAGCCCAAGCTAGTCAGCAAGGCATCGCAATTGCCGACGTTGACTCAATCATTCGCGTGAATATTCAAGTTTCCAAATTGGGCGATGTGTTGTCTCCCAACACCGAACCCGACGCCAAAAGTGGAGCGGTATTTCTTGCTATCTCTGAGCTGAGTACCGAAATCGGCACCGAGGTTTCTCCGCGCTTTGGCACCTGGGATCCCGAGAGTTTGACCGTAGGTCCGAGTTCTAATTCGCTTTCAGAGCCGCAAAGTGTTGACCTCGGTTCGGAGTAATTCGTGAGAGGGAGTCACTTCACCGAATTGGTGGCTGTTCTTGATCAACTGAGATCTCCCGGTGGTTGCCCGTGGGATGCGGAACAAACCCATCAGAGCCTTGTCGAGTATTTAATCGAGGAAGCTTATGAAAGCGTCGAGGCAATTGACGCAAATGACCGCGAGGCCATGTGTGAAGAGTTGGGGGATCTTCTCCTTCAAGTGGTTTTTCATGCGCGGATTTCCCAAGAGGAACCGGGTGGTTGGGATATTGATGCTGTCATTGACGGCATAACCCAAAAACTGATTCGCCGGCACCCACATGTATTTGCCGATGAGACCGCGGAGCAGGCGAATCAAGTGGTCAATGCAGCCGATGTGGAACTAAGTTGGCATCAGCGCAAGGCAAAAGAGAAGAAGCGAGATTCAGTTACCGAGGGAATCCCGGAAGCCTTGCCAGCACTCATGCGTGCGGAAAAACTCATTTCGCGGAGTAAATCCGTTGCAGCTCCAGACCCGGCATATTTGGCGGACACAAATCAACTTATTGCGGGTCTTCACACTGAGGAACAATTGGGTGACTATCTGTTCGCACTTGTGAGTTCAGCTAATTCGCAGGGTCTTGATTCTGAAGCTGCCGTAAGAAAGGCAGTCCTGCGTCGAATGCAACTGATTCAATCCCATGAGTAGCGCGCAACAGGACTTTAATTTGATCGCTTCTCAGGTAATGCGTGACTCATTTCGTGTGAACCCCGTCAGTGCCACCCAGATGGGTGAACATTCATTCGATTCAGAACTACCCGATCTAACCACCAAAGGCCAGGAAGAATTCGCTCAAAGGATTGAGGGTTATCTCACCGCACTCGATGCAGTAGACGACGTTGAACTTGAGTCACCTGATCTCGTAGACCTAGAAATATTGCGAGCATTTCTTACCAAGACGCATTTTGACATTCACCACGTCGCAGCTCACACCTGGAATCCCATGCTGTGGAATCCGGGCACGGCAATTCATTTGCTGCTTAGTCGTGACTTTGCACCATTGGATGAACGCCTAGCTAATGTGGCGGTGCGAAGTGCGAAAATTCCCGCATTCTTTGAGCAAGCTCGGGCCACACTTCGCGAGATGCCCGCTATTCATTGCGAGACGGCAATCGATCAACTTGAAGGAACCCGGGTTCTCCTTGAATCCCTTGACTCGGATCCGAACGTCATCGGCTCGGTTGTTCAACAGATCAGATGGCTCACAGACCAACTACCACTTGCACAGAAAACTCCACGGATGGGCGCTGAAACCTATGCCGGGATTTTGTGGCATAGCCTTGATGCCGAGAGCAGTGTGCAGGAATTACTCGCAGACGCGAACCAACACCTTGATCACGTCAGTGCGCAGATGCTCCGAGTCGCGCTCGAATACATAGCCGAATCTCGAGTCGAATTGTTGGGTGAACCAATTGCATCGGCACTTGCTCATATTGCCCAGAACGCGCCTGTATCTGACTCAACGCTCCTTGCCGAAGTGGCCTCAGCAATGGAGGCCGCTAAAGCATTCACCGTCGAGCACGATCTCGTTACGGTCCCTTCAATTGATGTAGAAGTTATTGAAATGCCGGAGATTCACAGAGGAGTGGCCGTTGCATATTGTGATTCGCCAGGACCTTTAGAGAGTGCGAATGTCTCTACTTTTGTCGCGGTTGCGCCGACGCCAGAGCCATGGACACTTGAACGCAAAGAGAGTTTTTACCGCGAGTACAACGCTGTCCAGATTCACGACCTGACTATTCACGAAGCAATCCCGGGGCATGTCCTGCAATTGGCGATTGCCCAGCATGGGAGTCAGCAGAGTCTCACCAGGCGATTTGGTTTCAGCGGAACTTTTGTCGAAGGTTGGGCGGTTTACGCGGAGGAACTCCTGATCACTCATGGATATTCACCTGAGGGAACCAAGCTCAGTGCACTCGCAATCAGATTGCAGCAACTAAAAATGCAAGCCAGAATGACCATCAACACCATCCTTGATATCGGTGTACACACTCAAGGCATGAGCGAAGACCAGGCGATGGAACTAATGGTGAATCGGGGATATCAAGAGGAAAGTGAGGCTGCCGGTAAGTGGCGGCGTGCGCTTCTCACGGCCGGCCAGCTTCCTACCTATTTTGTGGGTTACCGTGAAATTTCAAGCGTGATCGGTGATCTGCGATTACTGCACCCAGATTGGTCGCTCAGGCAGGTACACGATCTGATTTTGCAATTCGGGTCCCCTTCGCCACGCCATTTGCGCACCTTGTTAGGTCTATGACCCTCCCCGTGTTTCAATACTGAGGTGAATAAACAATTCATCGCCGTCGTTCTTTCCCTCCCTCTGCTACTTAGTGCATGCTCAGCACAAAACTCAGCACTTGATGACATGGACCCTTCATCAGATCCAGCGGCAACCGAGACTGCGGTTGAACCTGCGAATCCGCAGTCGAGTGCCGAGTCGAGCGATACCTGCGCCGTTCTAGACCAAATGCAATTGTCACTGTCCACCGCAGTGACTGATCTAGCAGCTAATCCAGATCTCGTTTCGGCGTTCAACTCAGAGTTTGATAATCAGGTCGTCTTGCTCAATGACCTGGTTGAATCGCTACGGGGTGACACGGCCGAACAACAAAAATTTGAAGCCGATCTTGATGAGGCAATCCTTGCAAAAAATGATGCGGTGAAAAAATTCAATGACGCTCAGTCAGAAGAAAACGCATTCTCTAAAACTCTCGGCATGGCTGACGCCGCATTATCAGCAGGTAGCGCTGTAACCGCGGCGCAAAGCGTTTTGACTGATCTCACCGGGCAACTTCAATGTAAAAAGTAGAATGTCAGACCCCCCGTCAAGACGAACGCACTCGCTTTAGGACTGCACGAATGAGTGCAAAGACAACCACGATTGCTATCAAGGCCGCTATGAATGGCACTATGAATCCGGCGAAAGTAATGATCGCAGCGAATGTGTTTATTAGCGCATTCCAGCCATCGAGAATTCCTTGGACAAAGTTGGGTGAGTCGGTCGTTGCTGCAGGATCAGCCGAGATGCTGACATAGACGGTAGACATGTCAACCTGGTCTTGTAAGAATTCGCGCTGCGCGACGAGTGAATCGCGCTCGGCCGTGCGAGCCGTTATCTCTGATTCAACGGCGACAAGGTCTGTGACGGAAGTGGCATCTGCCTGAAGCATGGTGAGAGTTGCGATAGATGTGTTTAACGTGTCAATGCGACTATCAAGGTCAATCACGGAAGTTGTCACATCGAGGGTTGAAGTACTGAGAAAAGTCACTTCGCCTACCGTCGCAAGCCGATCAAGGTATGCCTCAAGTTCGGCATCGGGAATGCGAACCGTGAGTGAGGAGTAGCTCAACTCACTCTCATTACGAATGTCTTTTTGTGAGACAACTCCTGCAAACTCGGTTGTAATTGACAGAACAGTGTCGGTCATCCCGCTCACATCTGAGCCTTGAAAGGAAATACTTGTATTGCGGGTGAGGTATTGATCGGAAGTTTTTTGGTCGAATGAACCAGATGAGACTGACTCGCTGGCTACTGCCCCGGAGTCCATTGATCCAAGTGACATTGGCTCAGGGCTCATTGCCTCAGACACGCCACCGGTGTCGGTGCTGCTGCAGCCGGCCAATGTAATGGCCGCGAGCCCCATTCCAGCGAGGATTGCAGCCTTGGATCTGCGCATATTCTGCTCCTTAAACGTAAGAGGTGTTCTGATAGTTGGCACTTGGATGTGTAGTTCTGATCATAGGTTTCACTATTTTGATCTCAATTTCGCATCGGAGGGAAGATCGGGCACAGCTGCTCACTATGTAGACTTGCCGCCATGGCGATCATTGAAGCAGTAATTGCCCGCGAAATTCTTGACTCGCGGGGAAATCCAACCGTAGAAGTTGAGGTTCTCCTCGATGACGACACCGTTTCTCGAGCAGCCGTCCCTTCGGGTGCATCAACGGGAGCCTTCGAGGCGGCCGAGAAACGAGATGAAGATTCACGTTATGGCGGCAAGGGTGTATTGCTAGCCGTTGCGGCCGTCGAGGGTGAAATCGCCGATTCCATCATTGGTCTTTCCTCCGATGACCAGCGAACGCTCGATCAGGTCATGATCGACCTTGACGGAACACCCAATAAGAGTCGGCTGGGAGCAAATGCGATCTTGGGTGCATCTCTGGCGGTTGCAAAAGCTGCGGCACTTTCTGCCGAATTGCCACTTTTTAGGTACTTGGGCGGCCCTAATGCTCACCTGCTTCCTGTCCCCATGATGAACATCCTCAACGGTGGTGCGCACGCTGATACGGGTGTTGACATTCAGGAGTTCATGATCGCGCCAATTGGGGCAGCGACATTCAGCGAAGCATTGCGTAGCGGCACCGAGGTGTATCACTCGCTCAAGTCAGTGCTGAAAAAGAATGGGTACGCAACCGGTCTTGGTGACGAGGGCGGCTTCGCTCCGGACCTCCCCAACAATCGCGCTGCCCTGGAACTTATTGTGACGGCGATTGAAGCGGCTGGTTTCACAGTTGGGACAGACATTGCACTTGCACTGGATGTCGCATCAACTGAGTTTTACGCTGATGGCGTTTACACATTCGAAGGTGCGAGCCGCTCTTCTGAGTGGATGACGGCGTATTACGAATCACTTTTGGCTGACTTCCCGCTGGTCTCAATTGAAGATGCTCTAGCCGAAGACGATTGGGCGGGCTGGATCCATGCGACCGATGCAATCGGTGACCGGGTGCAACTTGTTGGTGACGACTTATTCGTCACCAATCCTGAGCGATTGGCGCGTGGAATTGCTGAAGGTGCCGCGAACTCACTGTTGGTTAAAGTCAATCAAATTGGTTCGCTGACCGAGACACTCGATGCAGTCGCTATGGCAACCCGCAATGGTTACACCTCCATGATGTCGCATCGATCGGGTGAGACTGAAGACACGACCATTGCAGATCTTGCTGTTGCCGTGAATTGCGGTCAGATCAAAACGGGTGCACCGGCTCGCAGCGAACGAGTCGCTAAATACAACCAACTTCTTCGGATCGAAGAAGAACTCGATGACAGTGCTCGTTATGCAGGCAGCACTGCATTTCCACGTTTTGGCGGCGGTGCCTAAGCGCTTTTGCGCCCGGACCGTGTGACTATTGACCCGTGGCTCGTAACAAGGATCGACTGAACGGCTCGTTAACGGGCCGTGCTTTGGTGCTCCTTCTCACCATCGGATTTGTGGGTGTGATTCTGGCGGTACCCGTTCGCAACTATTTTGGTCAACGAGCGGAAATTGCCGCCCTTGAGGCCCAAATCCAAGTTACTCAGGAAAACGTTGATCGACTACAACTTGAACAACAGCGCTGGGCTGATCCCGCATACATTGCGGCCGAAGCGCGTCGCCGTTTACTTTTCGTTATGCCAGGTGAGACGGGTTACGTGTCACTGGGAGCTGACGGGCGACCTGCAGCCGAAACCATCTCCGATCAGGTGGCAGAGGAAGAGCCCAACTGGTACGGCAAGCTGTGGGGTGCATTAGTCGAAGCCGATGACGCAGTTGAGCCTGGCAGTGCTAGCAGTGTTGAAATTGATTGAGATATCACCGACGGATCTCGAGATAGTTGGCCAACAACTAGGTCGGTTCCCGCGTGGTTGTCATCGCGTGGCCGCACGGTGTGAATGCACGGGACCACTTGTCGTTCAAACATCTCCTCGTCTACCCGACGGTACCCCTTTCCCGACCACCTACTATCTCACGTGTCCTCGACTTGCCGGGGCTATCGGAACCCTGGAAAGCACGGGATTAATGCGTGAGATGGAGGCGGAATTGGCATTGGATCAAGAATTGGCGGCCCAATACCGAATGGCGCATGAGCGCTATCTACTCGACCGTGAAAAATTGGGCGCCGTCCCCGAACTTGAGGGCATTAGTGCCGGGGGAATGCCCAATCGGGTCAAGTGCCTACACGTTTTAATCGCCCAATCCCTTGCCTGCGGACCCGGTGTAAACCCATTAGGTGACCGCGCCCTGGCCATGCTCTCACCTTGGTGGAATCCAACCTCATGTCTGAGTTAACTCCGCCCTTTTCAGCGCCCATATTTGCTGCAATTGATTGCGGTACCAACGCCATCAGATTACTTATTGCGCGGGTTGAGGGGGATCACGTGACAGATCTCGTTCGAGAAATGCGAACAGTTCGATTGGGTGAGGGCGTTGATACCACGGGTGAGTTCAGTGACGCGGCACTTAATCGCACTTTTGCTGCCACTCGTGAATATGCCGGTTTGCTGAAGAATAATGAAGTAAAAAACATACGTTTCATCGCTACCTCAGCATCACGTGATGTAACCAACCGATATGCATTTAGTACTGGGATCATGAATATTCTCGGAGTTGAACCCGAAGTCATTAGCGGCGATGAAGAAGCTGAGTTGTCATATCGGGGCGCACTCTCTGGACTTGATGTAAAAGGATCGGTGTTGGTCGCTGACATCGGTGGGGGATCGACCGAGTTCGTCACTGCGCTACCCAACGGTTCACTGGTCTCGCGCAGTGTAAATATCGGGTGCGTCCGCATGACGGAGCGACATTTGCGCTCCGATCCGCCGACCCAGCAGGAAATTGCTTGCACCGTCAGTGACATCGATAATCACATCGAAGAAATAAAAAGAACTGTCCCGATCAATTCTGAAACGATCTTTATTGGACTTGCAGGATCCGTGACTACCGTGGCAGCAATGGCGTTGGGACTACGTGAATATGACGCCGACAGGATTCACGGTTCAATCGTGAGTCGTGAACAGGTTGAGTCGGTGACGCAAGAATTGCTTCACATGACCCACAAAGAACGCGCAAATCTTGGATTCATGCACCCGGGTCGAGTCGACATAATCGGTGGTGGGGCCTTGGTACTTCGAGAGTCAATGCGCCTACTCGGCTTTGACGAAGTGTTGGTGAGTGAAAAAGATTTACTTGATGGGGTTGTCCTGAGCCTACAAAACCAGTCAGCCTTGTGAGAGCATTCATTCATGAAATCACTTACCAAAAACATAATTGGAATCGCATCAATGGCACTCGTATTGCCATTCGTTATTCCCGTGACTGCTCAAGCAGCCGAGAAGCCAAAACCAAGTAACTCGGTGTGCTCAGAGAATAAGCCCAACAAGGATTACGCATGTATGGAAGTTAATGCCAACAAAGTCCCCTCAGGAGATCCCGCAACTTTCACGGGAAGCTTAAGCACAAAAGCTCGGAAGGCGCTCGCGAGCTGGACAGATGGCGAGAATAATGTGTGCCTGACCCGCTACAAAACCACACCAGAAACTGATGGGTGGCCATCGCAAGTCTTGGAATCAGCCTGTACGACCGTTCGGAAGAATGGCGGGTTCACCATTGTTGCCGAATTCGGTCGTAAAGGTAGGTACTACTACGGGCTTGAAATGGGTCCATGCCTCTCAAAGAACACAGGCGAGTGTGGCAACGCAGATCCGGGCCTCATTGGTCTTTACAACAAAGGTAACAAGGCTCTTCAACTGAAAACCTCCTAATCTGATCGCCCACCCCTTGCAGCCGCAGTGTGGACTTTTGCTGTTGATTCACTGGCAAGGAGAAACTCGCCGGTAGATAGGGTTACGCCCGAGAGGGGAGACCTTCTCGTCCCCGTAGTCCAATCGGCAGAGACACCCGGCTTAAACCCGGCACAGTGTGGGTTCAAATCCCACCGGGGACACATTTCTGATAGCCTCGCGCCGTTATTCACCCTCAGGTGAGACCTCACCACAAAAATCGGAGTTATCTTTATCACAACAAAACCATGGCAAATCGTTGCACTTGCAACATTGTGCTTCATTCAAGCGGTACACCTACTTGGAGAGGTTCTCAGCGATCTCTTGGTTGCTTCCAATCCAGCGAGTGTCGCAGCATTTTCAGAATTGGGATTTAGCCCAACTGATGCTGGCCCCGCTGTCGATAATGTGTACGACTACCTTGCTAACTCCCAATACATCTTTACGATCATGTTGGTCGTCATTTTCATGTTCGGTTTTTTGTTGTACCGAGGCGAGTACTTGCCGGCAGTCCGTTTGACGGGCACGATCTTCTTCGCGGTGGGCTTAATCGGTCAACTTTTGTTTGCGGGTCGTTCAGGAGATGGCAGCGCGCTGGATTCAGAAGTGACTTTCCTTCTCTATGTCGGTCTCGACGCGCTTTTGCTGCTCGGATTCATCTCTCTCTTCTTTGGCAAGTCGGCACAGTGGGTCAAGGAGCACGCTGACAGTAAATAGATTCAGGGCCATATTTTGTGGTTAGCCGCCCAATAGTTAGGGCGGCTAACTACACTGGCGCAACCGGGGGCACATAGATGTTGTTCGTTTCCTGATTATTTGTTACCATGAAGCCATGTCCTCACGATTCTCGCAGACCACAAATCCAATTCTGAAGCGTTATGAACAGCCCGCAAAAGGCGACGGCTTCGCATACGCCGAAGGCCAGTCGGCCTACACGCAAGCTGCGGGTGGATCAGCCGGTACCCAGGAGCAGTTCGATACGATCACTGCTGGTGGTGGCGCTCGCCTGACATTTGCTGACGTAGTCGTCAAAAGCACGATTCTTTTCATCATTACCGTGGTCATGGCCTTCGTTGGCTGGGCGCTCGTTCCCAGCATGCCTGCAGTTTTGTGGATTGGCTTAGGCGGTTCATTCGTACTCGGACTGATCAATGCGTTTAAAAAAGCAGTCTCGCCGGTACTCGTGCTTCTCTATGCAACCTTTGCCGGACTCATGCTGGGAGCAATCAGCTGGGCATACGACCAAATGGCTCTCGCACAGGATTACCAAGGCCTGGTCAGCCAAGCAATTATTGGCACGCTCACCGCATTTGGAGTGATGCTGTTC
>CAMAVT010000059.1 GCA_945861775.1 Bifidobacterium breve | reverse complement strand
GCGTGACGCGTCGAATCGTCCACACTGACGTTTCACGCGGCATTGAGGTTGCAGTGAATGAGTACCAACCGAGCACGTCAAGTGCGAATCACCCGGTGCATCATTCTGGCGTGGAATTCGGAGTGGTCGTGAGCGGAACTTTAGTTCTGACCTTGGACGGGGAAGATTACACTTTGAATTCCGGTGACGGAATCTCTTATCAGTCAAAGGTCCCGCACCGATTTTGTAATGTGAGCAACAAACCTGCGCAAACGGTCTGGGTCAATCTTGATGCCTAAGCTCGCAATGAGATGTAATCCGGTCTAGCCGAAAACACTCACTTCTTCGGTGAACATGCGGACCCGACTAGCGAGATGCGCCATCGAATCTGCGGCAACAGCCTTACCAATCTCAGTTGCGTAAGCGGCAGTGAATGCTTCTTGCGATTCAAACCACAACTCGGCAATACCGTCACACGGGGCTGTTTCATCTTGTTCAACAACGTTGAAACGAATCTTCGGAACGCCCGGTAATTGTTGGGCAAGTAATTGGTGCTCGCCAATCCACCACGCCTTGAACTCCTCGTGGGACATGTCCGCACCGCGGGTCAACATGATCATTGCTTTAAACATGACTATGGCTTCTTTACACGTGCATTGGGTCGGCCGCCAGCACTAAGTACGAGTGCGATCACAATTTCATCGGCTTTGGGTGCATCAGGAATTGAAATACTGATTGCGTCCATGTCGTCAAATACCCAACGGTCATCTTTATTACCGATGGGCATGGTGATCGATGCACCAGGACCGGCCACCATCTTGGTTCCGGGAATAATGTCGGCGCCACCACCAATGGCTGCGTGCACCGGTGCGCCAAAGCGTGGATGTAGTACTGCGGCAGTGTGTTCCCGGTCGCCGTCAACACCAACAATGGCGCCTTTTCCGTAGCCGCGGACCTGCTCCGGTGTGATGCCGACAGCAGAGAGAGCTGCAAGTGCTTCGGTGACTAACCGAGCCGCTGAGTCAGCCCCGAGTTGTTCTAACTCCCCGAGGTCATCGAGTTTGCCTCGACCGGCACCGGGGTTAGCGCACACGAGTGCGGCAACAGCGATAACGGTGGGCGGGTCAACGGCTGCGCCGGCTTCGCGGTGGGTTTGGGGTGACCTGGGTGAAGATAGATCGAATTTGCATAGGCGCCCTTGTGCTCTACGTGGCTATTTCTGCGAGTCGGCACTACGTGTCTTGGTGGCGGCAGATGCACTCTCAACACCGTCTGCAACACCCTTTACCGCACCGGCGGCGCCATGGGCGGCTACGTCAACCACGTCCTCGAGACCGTGCAAAACGTGCATTCCAGATTTCTTGGCTTCGTCTTTTTGTTCCTCATTCACGTATTCCTCCAAATGTGGTGGCAGGGTCAACAAGATCGACTTCATCGAAATAGTTCAATAGCTCGGAAGTGCTGTTGGGATTGATGCCAGGTGGAAAGTTGAGTTTTCCAGAGACAGTAGGAAGTGGGACGAGCTCTTCTACAAGTTGGCCGCCGGGTTCCATGACTACATAATAGGCAAGTGACCATTTATGTGAGTGTCACCCTCGCAATCAGTCGCGTCTCATCTGGTTGAATCAACTCATCCCACTCCGTGGTCATCGGGGGTTCAAGGAACAAAACTCCAAGTTGCCGGGTCAGCACGTCCCGAACTTGATCCCAAACGGATACGTTGTTCGAGTGTGACCGATTTGTCGCCCGATTGGGACGGTCCAACAGTGAGCGGTTGGGCTAGCTAACGATTTCTTGGCGCTGGGCAAAAAATGATCCCGCTGTACACTTGTCCAGTCAATGAGTTTGTTAATCCTCCGCTTTTCTTTAAGGAGCCCTCGGTCATGTCTGCAACCACCTCGGTCAATGAAGCATTTATCTATGACACCGTGCGCACGCCACGTGGGAAAGGGAAACCAGGTGGCTCACTCTATGAAGTGAAGCCGGTTGACCTCGTTGCAGCTTTACTGACTGAGCTCCCCAAGCGCAATAAGGGCTATGACCCGCAGCGAGTCGATGACGTGATCCTTGGCTGCGTCACACCCGTTGGTGATCAAGGTGCTGACATTGCAAAAACAGCAGCGATGGTCGCCGGAATGCCTGAGACCGTTGCCGGCGTTCAACTCAATCGATTCTGCGCCTCAGGGCTTGAATCAGTCAACCAGGCCGCAGCACGAATTCGATCTGGCATGGAAGACATGATCATTGCCGGCGGTGTTGAATCCATGTCACGTATTCCAATGGGAACTGACGGCGGCGCTATGGCAATGGATCCACAAACAGCATTTGACGTCAACTTTGTTCCGCAGGGAATCGGTGCCGACCTCATTGCGACCATTGATGGTTACAGCCGCGAAGACGTTGACCGCTTTGCGGTGTGGTCCCAGGAAAAAGCTTCACGCGCATGGGATGAAGGTCGATTTAACCGCTCGATTGTTGCGGTGCAAGATCGTAATGGCTTAACAATTTTGGATCACGATGAATTCATTCGTCGCGGGACAACAATTGAATCTCTGTCATCTCTTAAACCATCATTTGCCATGATGGGTGAGCACGGTGGCTTTGATTCTGTTGCACTCGAGCGCTACACCAACGTTGACGCAATCAATCACGTTCATCACGCTGGCAATTCATCGGGAATTGTTGACGGCGCCGCACTGGTGCTCATTGGTAACGAACAAGCTGGTCGAGACATGGGGCTCACGCCACGTGCGCGAATTGTCAGCATGGCGGTCGTTGGCTCCGAACCAACAATCATGTTGACCGGCCCAGCACCTGCCAGCCGCAAGGCACTAGCAAAAGCCGGCCTTAGCGCCGATGACATGGATATTGTTGAAATCAACGAAGCTTTCGCATCCGTTGCACTGCGGTTGCAAAACGAACTCAAAATCCCTGACGAAAAAATCAACCCCAATGGTGGTTCAATTGCAATGGGTCACCCACTCGGTGCAACCGGAGCCATGATTTTAGGAACGCTGGTTGACGAACTAGAACGCACCGGCGGCCGGTACGGCTTGGCCACACTCTGTGTTGGTGGCGGCATGGGAATCGCAACAATTGTTGAACGTATCTGAGATAAAGGACTAAACATGATTTCTTATGAAAAAGACAATGACGGAACTGTCACGCTAACTATCAACGACCCAAATGCTGGCGCAAACACCATGAACGAGGTGTTCTCACACAGTTTGGGCGAAACCCTTGATCGGCTGGAGTCTGAAGTCGAATCGATCACCGGTGTGATTGTGGCTAGCGGTAAGAAGACATTCTTCGCCGGCGGTGACCTCAAGTCATTGATCAGTGTGGGACCAGAGAACGCTCAACAAATCTTCGATCAACTTGAAGGGATCAAAGCGCTACTTCGGCGAATTGAAAAACTACCCCGACCAGTGGTAGCTGCAATAAATGGCGCAGCACTGGGTGGAGGACTGGAACTTGCTCTCGCGTGCAACCACCGAATCGCAATCGATGACAACAAGACGGAAATCGGTCTCCCAGAAGTAACTCTGGGGCTCCTGCCGGGCGCAGGCGGAGTTACTCGCACAGTTCGCAAACTTGGAATTGCAGCTGCTCTGATGGACTGGTTACTTCAAGGACAGCGTTACAAGCCAGCAAAGGCAAAAGAAAAGGGCCTCGTAGACCAACTTGTTGCAACCCGGGAGGAACTACTCCCCGCGGCGCGCCAATGGTTGATGGAGAACAAAGACAATGAGGCTGCCCGGGTGGCTCCATGGGATGTCAAGGGTTACAAAATCCCGGGGGGCACTCCCAGTACCCCCGCTTTTGCAGCGAATTTGCCAGCATTCCCAGCGAATCTTCGCAAGCAACTTAAAGGCGCTGATATGCCCGCACCAAAAGCAATCATGTCTGCAGCCATTGAAGGTGCTCAGGTTGATTTTGACACGGCAAGTCGGATTGAGTCACGTTACTTCACGGATCTCGCCACCGGCCCAATCTCAACCAACATGATCCAAGCATTCTTTTTTGATCTGCAGAGCCTCACCGGTGACGCACTTCGTCCTGCTGGATTCGATAAGCATGCAGTCACCAAGGTGGGAATCCTTGGCGCAGGCATGATGGGCGCCGGAATCGCATATGAGTGCGCTCGCGCCGGCATGCAAGTTGTTCTGAAAGACATTTCCATGGCTGCCGCCGAAAAGGGTAAAGCTCATTCGGAGAAGTTACTCACCAAAGCGGTTGAACGTGGTCGCATGACGGAAGTGAAACGCGATGAAATCCTGGCGCACATCACACCCACCGAGTCTGCTTCTGACCTTGCAGGAATAGATGTACTGATTGAGGCCGTCTTTGAAGATGCAAACCTCAAAGCCAAAGTATTCGCTGAAGCACTCGAGTTCATTTCTGATGACTGCCTACTGTGCTCAAACACCTCGACACTACCGATCACCGGTCTGGCCCAGAATGTCCCACGCCCGAAAGATTTTATCGGTCTGCATTTCTTCTCACCCGTTGACAAAATGAAGCTCGTCGAAATTATTAAAGGCGCCGAAACTTCTGATGAAACCGTTGCCCGCGCAATTGACATTGTGCAACAAATTCGCAAAATCCCCATTGTTGTTAATGACAGCAGAGGGTTCTACACCAGCCGAGTTTTTGGCACACTCATTAGTGAAGGTGTCGCCATGGTCGGCGAAGGTGTTGACCCGATGACAATCGAGCGCGCCGCAACCCAGGGTGGGTTCCCTGCACCACCTCTCGCCATGTTGGACGAAGTTTCTTTAACCCTTACCCAACACATTCGCGCAGAAGCACAGAAGGCCGCCGAGGCAGATGGAACGCAAACCCCAAGTGATGTTGGCGCAGACATTATCGATCGGATGGTCGACGAGTTTGGTCGTAAAGGGCGAGCTGCTGGCTCAGGTTTCTACGACTACCCAACGGATGGTTCACCGAAAACTCTGTGGCCAGGTGTTCGTGAACACTTCACCACCGGAACGCAGTACCCAATGGCAGACATGCAGGACCGTTACCGGTTCATCATGGCTTTGGAAACTGCGAAATGCATTCAGGAGGGTGTGCTCACCGACACGGCGAGTGCCAACATCGGCGGGATTTTCGGAATTGGTTTCCCTCCCTCCACGGGTGGACCGGCTCAGTTCATCAGTAACTATGAAGGCGGTATTGCTGGTTTCGTTGCCCGAGCCAAAGAACTCGCTGCCGCATATGGCGAGCGATTCGAGCCAAGTGCGTGGTTGGTTAACAAGGCCAAGTCCGGTGAAGGTTTGATCAGTGACTAACCAGCAAGTGCAAAGCCACGTCCTCCTTGATGGGGTCGTGGTTGTTTCACTTGCAATTAATCTTCCTGGACCACTCACTGCTGCCAGGCTCACGAAACTTGGGGCACACGTCACCACGGTTCTTCCACCAAGTGGTGACCCAATTGCGTTGTATCAACCCGAATGGTTCGCCGACTTACACGCGGGTCAAGATCTAGTAACTCTTGACCTGAAGTCACCCGATGGAATAGTTGAGTTTGATGCGCTTCTCGCGAACGCCGATATTCTGATTACATCTTCACGTCCGAGTTCACTCGCGCGCCTGGGCCTGGACCCAGAAACAGTATCTAAGAAACACCCACGTCTATGCCAGATCGCGATCGTTGGCGAATCGGGTGTTAATGCGGAGAACCCTGGACACGACCTCACCTACCAGGCGATAAACGCGCTGGTGAGCCCGCCGGCAATGCCGATCACTCTGATTGCTGACATGGCAGGAGCTGAACGAGCAACCCAGATTGCAATCGCAGCACTTTTTCACCGTGAACGCACGGGGGCAGCAACACACCAAGAGGTCGCCTTAGCGGATGCGACCTACGACATGGCTGAACCGAATCGGCGAGGACTCACCAAGCCGGGCGGTGGACTTGGCGGGGGCTTAGGTTTGTACGCGATCTATGAAACCAAAGAAGGCTGGATCGCCCTAGCCGCAATCGAACCACACTTTGCCCAGCGGATTATGAGTGAACTCAACGTTGACGCAAGCATTGAAGCGTTTGCACAAGTTTTTAAAACTAAAACTGCGACGCAGTGGGAACACTGGGCCAAGGAAATAGATATCCCACTCGTAGCAATCCCGTAATTCCACAATTCCATATTTCGATAATCAGAAACCGGCACAAAGGAGCAAGCTATGTTGGCACCACAGCCCTATGAATCACCCTGGATGACCGACGACGTAAAACCGGTCGCCGACCTTGCGCGTGTTTTCTTTGCCAATGAAGTTGTGCCCCATATTGAACGTTTTGCGGAGAACCATCAAGTTGACCGGGATGTGTGGAATAAAGCTGGAGATGCTGGGTTGTTGTGTATCACGATTCCGGAAGAGTTCGGTGGGGGTGGCGGAGATTTTGCTCAAGAAGCAGCCGTGATCTGGGAACAAGGCATGAGCACCGATGACAGCTTCGGCTATGTCGTTCACTCCACGATCGTTGCGCCTTACATCTATAAGTACGGCACCGAGAAACAAAAACAAAAGTGGCTCCCAAAACTTGCCACCGGTGAACTTGTAGGTGCCATCGCAATGACTGAGCCGGGAGCTGGGTCAGACCTTCAAGGAATTCGCACCACCGCAAAGCGCGAGGGGGATTATTACGTAATTAACGGTAGTAAAACATTCATCACTAACGGATCACACGCAAACTTGATCATCGTGGTCACGCGGACGGGCGGCGAAGGCGCAAAAGGCATTTCTCTGATCATCGTTGAAACTGAAGGCCTCGCTGGTTTTGAACGCGGACGCGTCCTCCAAAAAATTGGTCAACACGGTCAAGACACCCGTGAACTCTTTTTTGCCGACATGAAAGTTCCGGCCGAGAACCTACTGGGCACAGAGGAGGGTCAAGGTTTCATCCAACTCATGGAGGAACTACCACAGGAGCGCTTGGCTATCGCGATCTCTGCCGTTGCATCGGCGCAAGCCGCAACCGAGCTCACAATCGAATACGCAAAGCAGCGGGAAGCTTTTGGTAAACCGATCCTCAACTTTCAAAACACTGGATTCGTTCTCGCCGAAGTAACAACCGAAGTGATGGCGGCGCGAACATTCCTTGACTACTGCATAGGGCTTCATCTTCAAGGCAAACTAGATGCGACAACAGCCTCTCGCGCAAAGTACTTCTGCACTGACATGCAGGTGTCGGTGATCAACCGCTGCGTACAAGTATTTGGTGGTTACGGTTACGTGACCGAGTACCCAATTGCCCGCATGTATGCGGGTGCTCGCGTGCAACCAATTTATGGTGGCACCAATGAAGTAATGAAGGTGCTAATTTCTCGAACTTTGTAGAGCGCTTGTCACCAAGACCTACAGAGAATTAGCTCCCAGCGATGAGCTTTGCCTTTGCGGCAGTGAACTCTTCTTCAGAAAGAATTCCTGATGCCTTAAGGCTGGCAAGCTTCTCCAACTGAGCGACCATGTCGTCTCCCGCTGGTGCTGCTGCAGCTGCAGGAGCAGCTACTTCCTGCTGTTGGGCTTGCTGTGCAGCCTTCTGCTCAGCTTGAGCCTGCGTACGGTTACTGACAACCTTTGCGGTTGCAGCAACTCCGACGATTCCCATTCCTCCACGACGACCGATCATTACTCACTCCCTAAATTCTGAAACCCCAGCCAATTCGGCCGGAAGGTAGTGGAAGTATAACCCGGTTAGATTGAGTCGTTCAGGCCTGATCAATCAGATCTAGCTGACGCAACTTCAGCTCAAGTTCGGAGTTTGTCGGCTCAACGAGATAAGTTTCGTCGGGGAAAACAACCACGGGAATATTGGGTTTCCCGCTGATTTCAATTGCTTGGGCCTTGTATTCGGGGTGAGCGTCAACATCGAGGTAGTCAAAGGCGACCCCGAGCTCATTGAGTTGTGATTTAGTGCGACGGCAGTCACCGCACCAATCGGCACCGTACATGTGAATCATTCGCACATTCCTCCGTCACAGCAGGGCTGGATGTAATAACAGCGCGGGCAGAAATCCTTACCGCCTCGACGTTCTAAATCGGTTGTCTCACATGCTGGGCATGGTCCAGGGTGTCCCATCACGCTTGCAATTATGTCCTAATTAGCGGCAGGTGCACTGCTGCGCGGGCGGTACATTCGCCATTACTTCGGCGACGTGCTCGCCGCATCCGGACCAGGTGATTTTGTTGCAGGAACTGCACGGTGCTGGACTACACATGATGGGTAACTCCTTTTGTTCATAATTTTGGTTGAGCTTGAATATCTAATATACCCCCTGGGGTATAAATAGCAGTACGGTGATCCCATTATGGAAGAGTCACTTGCCCAAGGACACAAGTCCGTACGCGCGTGGCTGCCGTCGTATCTACTCGTGGCAACTATTTGGGGCTTCTCCTTTTATTTGATGATGATCGGCCTTGAAGCGTTCACACCGGTTGGAGTTGCATTCACTCGGATTGCGCTTGGTGCGGTGACCCTTGTCATTTTGAGCCTCGTAACTAAAACTCCCCTACCACCAAGGTGGGCGTGGAAATACCTTTTCATTGTGAGCCTTCTGTGGGTTTCTATTCCGTGGATGCTCTTCGCGTTCGCGGAGACACGTATCTCCTCAGCGCTTGCAGGAATATTTAACGGGGCGACGCCCTTGATGACTCTGGTTGCCATCTTGCTGGCATTTCCTGAAGAGAAGCCCACACGACAACGAATTTTTGGTCTGTTCCTCGGATTTGTTGGGATTTTGGTTGTCCTTGGAGTTTGGGATTTGGGTGCTGCTGAAAACGGTGCCGGGATTGACTTCGTGGGAGTTGGCGCAGTAATCCTCGCAATTTCCTGCTACGGATTTGGTTTCCCCTATGCGCGTCGTTACCTCACTGGCCCAACAGTGCGCGAGCCACTTGCTCCTATCTCCTTAGCGACAGGAATGATGCTCTTTGGCGTTGTCATTACCGGACCGATCGTTGCGTTCACGGGAATAACTCATACTGTAATGACGGTTGGTCCATTACTTGCCATGGTGGCATTGGGCGTTTTAGGAAGTGGAATCGCCTACGCACTGAGTTTCAAGGTTGTCGTCGCATCGGATGCAACAACCGCAAGCACAGTCACCTATATAACGCCACTTGTTGCCGTAATAGTCGGAGCAGTCTTGCTCAACGAGCACATAACATGGAATCAACCTGTTGGTGGGTTTATCGTGGTCCTCGGAGCTGCTACTGCCCAAGGCTTACTTCGTCGCAAAACCACGACACACTAAAACCCCACACACTAATATCTGGCCGTGATCCATATTGGAACTGAGGGTGCAGCACTGAGCGCTGAGTTGAACTCACTCTTTTTCATCATGTTGATCGCTGTGCTGGCACCGCTGCTCGTGGGACTTCTTCGACTTAAAGTCGCCGAAGTTGTGATCCTGCTGGGTCTGGGTATTTTGGCCGGTCCGGAAGTACTCGGACTTATTGAAATAGACGCCAGCATTTCGTTACTTGCTCAATTAGGGCTGGGCTTCCTATTTTTCTTCGCTGGCCTTGAACTTGAACCCGAAGCGGTCAAAGGACGCTATGGCAAGCTCGCAGCAATTGGGTGGGGATGCACATTGCTTGCTGCCGGCATTGCCACGTGGGTGCTGGAATCAATGGGACATATTGAAAACTTCGTTGGATTCGCCATTGTGTTGACGAGCACAGCACTGGGAACTTTGTTGCCGGTCCTGCGTGATAGCGGTGAGTTAAAAACGCCATTTGGAAAATTCTTTATGGGGGCGGGAGCAATGGGCGAGTTCGGACCAATCCTTGCGATTTCGTTGTTCCTGAGTTCGCTCAGTTCATTCGAAGCAATACTGGCACTCATCGCGATGGCATTGGCTGCTTATCTCCTTGCAAAGTTACCTCAGTGGTTGAAGTCAGCGAAGTTACGCAAACTGATTGGTGCAGGTCACTATTCATCCTCACAAACCCCGGTGCGCATAACCATCCTGGTACTAGTGGGACTCCTAGCAATTGCTGCCTCACTTGGGCTCGATGTTGTACTGGGCGCATTCCTCGCGGGAGTTATCTTCCGGATGAACATGCCACCTAATTCTGGAAACGGCATCCACGTCAAAGTGGAAGGGATTGGTTTTGGATTCCTCATCCCGGTCTTCTTTGTCGTATCGGGTGTGAATATTGACATACTTTCCATCATCGAAGATCCGGCACCAATGTTTGTTGTCACCGCTCTCTTGCTATTGGTTCGAGGTCTTCCGCAGTTCTTTGTTTATCGAAATGCAATACCGGTGACGCGCGATCGAATTCGATTCTCGTTATATGTCGCGACGGCCTTACCGATCATCGTTGCCGTTACAACGATTCAGGTGGAGGCCGGAGTGATGACCAAGGCTGACGCTGCCACTTTGGTGGGCGCAGGGGCACTTTCCGTCCTGTTGTTTCCTCTCACCGCATATTTCGTCGGCCGAAATAGTGGGCGAAAGGCCGATCCCGAGTTCGTTGAGATCACCTAATTTGCGCGAGTGCACGCATCAAGGAACACTTAGACCGTCATGAGCTCACAAATAACCGATGTCCTCATCGTTGGCGCGGGACCAGCAGGTTCAGCCGCCGCCACTTGGTGCGCCCGGGCGGGCCTGAGCGTTTTACTCGTTGACGCAGAAACCTTCCCTAGGGATAAGCCCTGCGGTGATGGATTGACCCCGCGAGCAATTGCCGAACTTGACCAACTGGGTCTATCGCAGTGGCTCGAAGGCCGCGCCCGCAACAAGGGACTTCGTGCGGCTGGGTTTGGCCAGGAGTTGTACCTCCCGTGGCCCGGTGGCAACCTACCCAATTACGGGGGAGCGGCTCCACGACTTGAGTTAGACGCAGCCATTCGCCAAGTCGCAATTGATTCCGGCGTTGAAGTTATGGAAGGCATGCGCGCGGTTGATGCGGTTATGGACGGAGACAAAGTCGCCGGTGTCGTTTTCTCAACCGGCGGAAAGGGCTCGCAGGCTGAGAACAAAACAATTCATTGCTTGCGTTTAATCGTTGCCGACGGTGCAAAATCACAACTGGGTCGCACCCTTGGTCGGGAGTGGCACCGTTCCACCGCATTTGGTGTTGCAGCCCGCGGTTACATCAAGTCACACCGCTCTGATGACGAATGGATTTCAAGTCACCTAGAACTACGCGGTGAAAAAAACGAATTACTTTCCGGTTACGGGTGGGTATTCCCTCTGGCTGACGGTGAAGTCAACGTCGGTGTGGGAACACTTGCAACGGTGAAACGTCCAGCTGATGTCAACTTGCGTAGCCTTCTCACTTTTTATGCAGAGCAGCAGCGCGATACGTGGCAGCTTGAGGGCGAGGTTCGTGCACCCTGGTCGGCGCTGTTGCCGATGGGTGGTGCCGTGAGCAATGTTGCCGGTGCGAACTGGGTTCTGATTGGTGATTCAGCCGGGTGCGTCAATCCACTTAATGGTGAAGGAATTGATTATGGCCTTGAAACCGGTCACCTGGCTGCGCAGTTATTTGCTGACACTCCGGCAAACTCCCGCATGGACTTCGCGACCGTTTGGCCGCAAATCCTGATTGCTCAGTACGGAACCGCGTTCTCCATTGCCCGCCGACTTGCAGGCCTGATCACTGTTCCGAAACTTTTACCAACATTTGGCCCGATCGGAATGCGTTCACAGTTCCTCATGACTATCGCCCTCCGGGTTATGGGTAATTTGATTACCCCGCAGGACAAAGACGTCACCGCGCGACTGTGGCATTACGCGGGCAAGTCAAGTATCAAGCTTGATCACCGCCCACCGTTTAGCTAGTCACCACACTCGGAACCCCGCGTCGACGCCAGCAAATTCATTTGAAAAGGTTGATCCATGGAAGAAGATGGCTTTCGCTGGAAAGTTCTCCTCGTCGAGGACGAGGAGTTCACTCGAGGTCTGCTCACGAGTTCACTCGAGAAGTCCGGCATAGAGGTTCGGTCCTGCCCATCAGTATCCCTAGCCCTATCGATGCTGCAGGAATTCGAACCGCACGTTGTCATAACGGATCTGGATCTCGGCCCAGGCCCGAGTGGGGTACATCTTCTTGAACGAGTCGCGCAACAGACTCCGTGGGTCGGTATGGCAATCCTGAGCGCCCACGCCTCACCTGAACTCGCTGTTCGCGACGGCTACCGAATCCCAGAAGGCACCGTTTATGCCGTGAAATCTGAGATCGCAAGTTCAGATGATCTGGTCGCCCTAATTCAGGGTGCAGTTGAGCGTCGGGTGGTTCGCGAGAGTGATGCGATAGGTGACAGGGTCGTAATCTCTCCCGTGCACGGTGAGATTTTGCGCATGATCGCTGAAGGTTTGTCGAATGCGGCAATCGCAAAAGAGCGAAACACGAGTCTTCGAGCTGCAGAAGGCATGGTGCAACGAACATTTGTTGCCCTTGGAATCGGTTCAGATTCTGACCGTAATGCGCGTGTTCTCGCCGTGCGAATGTGGCAGCAGGGCAAGGTCATCATTCGGTGAGTACATAACGAAGGGGCCGAGTTTTTTAACTCGGCCCCT
>CAMAVT010000058.1 GCA_945861775.1 Bifidobacterium breve | reverse complement strand
GCCGGTCAACAAGATTAGGGCGGTCAGGGCGATGGCCGAAGTGGCTATTTGTTTTCTCACTTGGACAGAATACCTGTTTAACTCAGCTATACCTACATTGAGGCAATGAGTCGGTCAACACGTTCATCGGTGTGTTGGAAAGGATCTTTGAGGAGGACCGTTCGCTGACCTTGGTCATTGAGTTTGAGGTGTACCCAGTCAACCGTGTAGTCCCGGCGGCGTTCCTGTGCTCGAGATATAAAGTCACCGCGCAGTTTTGCGCGCGTTGTTTGCGGAGCGATATTTTTTGCTGTTTCAACTTGATCGGGCGTCAGAATCGAATCAACCGCTCCACCGCGTTCGAGCAGGTAGAACAGCCCGCGATTTCGTCTAATGTCGTGGTAGGCCAAATCCAACTGGGCGATCCGGGCGTCTTCTAGGGTCATACTATTTTTGCGCATGTAACGCTCGATCAGGCGCAATTTGATCACCCAATCGATTTCCCGATCGATGAGATGCAGATCGCCCGATCCGACAGCTTTTATGGACCTTTCCCAGAGTTCCATCGCCTGTTGTGTAACCGGATCTACGATCCCCTGGCGGGCAACAAAGTCAGCAACCTTTTCAAAGTACTCGCTCTGCATCGCAATTGCTGAGATTTCTCTTCCATTTGCCAACTTCACCGTCCGTGTTCCGGTGGTATCGTGGCTGATCTCCCTGATAGCTCTGATGGGGTTAGCCAGGGTGAGATCCCGCATTATCGCGCCTGATTCAATCATTGCGAGTACCAAATGCGCCGAGACGACTTTGAGTAAATTTGTGGTGTCACTCATGTTGCTGTCTCCAACAATCACATGCAGGCGCCGGTACAGGTCTGCATCGGCATGTGGTTCGTCTCGTGTGTTAATAATTGGCCGAGATCGGGTGGTGGCGCTAGAAACACCTTCCCAAATATGGTCGGCGCGTTGACTGACAGCGTAGGTGGATCCGCGTGGGGTCTGCACAACTTTCCCCGCACCAACCAGAATTTGTCTACTAATCAAAAAAGGAATAAACATCTGTGCGAGATTTGCAAAATCCGTAGATCTATCGATGAGGTAATTCTCATGGCACCCATATGAATTTCCGGCTGAATCTGTGTTGTTTTTGAAAAGGTAAACATCGCCAAAAATACCTTCTTGGACCAGCCGCTCTTCTGCCTCGATACTTAAACCCTCGAGGATTCGTTCGCCAGCCCGATCCTGAGCCAATAATTCGATGAAGTCATCACACTCTGCCGTTGCGTATTCGGGGTGTGACCCAACATCGAGATAAAGCCTGGCTCCATTTGACAGAAATACATTGCTACTGCGACCCCAACTGACTACGCGACGAAACAAATATCGAGCAACTTCATCAGGGCTCAGTCGCCGCTGACCCTTAAAAGTGCACGTGACACCGTACTCAGTCTCGATGCCAAAAATTCGGCGCTGCATGGTGGTATCTCTTCCCTAACCCAGCAACTTTGTTATTTCTTCGGCCGAACAACGACTAAAGCATCGTCCATCACCTGTTCGGCTCAATGTGGCAACCTCCAAGGAGGTGATGTCGGGCTTGGTTTCGGGAAAGAGGGCATTAACGGCAGTTTTCAGTGTGTCCTCGCCGCTTGCACCAATTTCCCAGTTGAGTTCCATGTGATTTCCCACGGTCTCGCTGTCCCCACCCATGCTGATAAAACCAGCCTGATCATGGACTGACCCATCAAATGAGATCCGGTACAACTGATCTTGATCAGGGGTCGATCCCACTTGAGCGACGGCAATTTCAACTTCAAATGGCTTGGCTGCCTCAATAAAAATACTACCTAAGGTTTGAGCATATGCGTTTGCAATTGTTCGAACAGTTACGTCAGCTCGGTCGTAGGAGTAACCGCGGGTATCCGCGAGACGAACTCCGGCGACCCGCAAATTCTCAAATTCGTTGTACCGACCAACTGCCGCGAATCCGATACGGTCGTATATTTCCCCAATTTTATGAAGCGCACGCGAGGGATTGTCCGCAATAAAATAAATGGCGTCAATTGCACTCGCCACAATCACAGACCTACCGCGAGCGATTCCCTTACGAGCGAACTCCGCTTTGTCGGCGATTATTTGTTCTGGTGAAACGTAATACGGCATGCTCATGCGCGATCCTGACCCTTAGTTAAATGTGCACGAGGACCATTGGGTTCTGTAGAGCGACGAAGGAGCATTTCCTGCGAAAGCTGCGCGATCCGATCCGTAGCGACTTCTCGCACCCCATGTGCACCAGCGGTATAAATCACAGGAAAAATTCCACGGCTTATATCGGGTCCACCGGTAGCGCTGTCGTCGTCGGCGGCATCAAAAAGTGCTTCGATCGCTGCAGCGATTGCATCATCTTCACTTTGATCGAGTGCATTAATTTTCTTAAGAGCCCCTCTTGCAAATTGTGAACCAGAGCCAACGGCATAAAAATCATGCTCTTCGTAACGACCGCCGGTCACATCATAGGAAAATATTCGACCAATATTCAATTTACTATCGAACCCTGCAAACAACGGAACAACCGCTAATCCCTGCATCGCTAGTCCAAGATTGGAACGTAGCATGCTCGAAAGCCGATTGGCTTTGCCGTTTAGTGACAGGGATGTTCCCTCAATTTTTTCATAGTGCTCCAGTTCAACCTGAAAAAGGCGTACGAGCTCCAAGGCAATACCTGCCGATCCCGCAATCCCGATCAAGGAATACGAGTCTGCTGGGAATACTTTCTGAATATCACGTTGCGCGATGATATTTCCCATTGTTGCCCGGCGGTCCCCGGCCATGAGAACCCCATCTGCGTGACGCAGGGACACAATTGTGGTTCCATGAGGTGCAAGGTGATCAGGTGTTGTTCCCATCGAGATTGCATTGGGTAACTTGCCCTGGGATTGCAAGTGCGCGGCAAATGAGGACTCCGGGTTCACTGGCCACCTTTTTGAACAAACGACTTAACAAAATCTTCGGCGTTGACTTCCAAGATCTCGTCGATTTCATCCAGGAGTGAATCCACGTCGCTGTCCAGTTCGGCATTATTCCTGGTGGAAGTCACCGCACTGTCCTGTTCGACCTGATCTTCGTCTCGGCGAGAACGCTTTATTTGGTTGCTGTCATGGGTCGGCATGGGCTCAGCCTAACTGCTAGTCGTGGAAGCGCAACGAATTGAGGAGGTCCGCTGCACTCTCATTCTGGTCGAGAAGGTGTTGAACTGATGCTCGGTTACCCTTTCGTGGCTCGAGCGTAGGAATCCGGAGGAGAGTGTCGCCCCCTGTATCAAAAACTATGCTGTCCCACGAGGCCGCCGCCACGTTTTGTGGATAACGACGCACGCATTCGCCACGGAAATACGCCCGGGTGTCGTGTGGGGCTTCAGTGACCGCTAACTTCACTTGATCACGGGTGAACAGGGTGTCAATCACCCCTTTTTCCATGAGTTTTATTGCAATTCCACGTCCTGGGTCGATATCGCTGTACTGCAGATCTATCAGCGATAAACGTGGGCTGTCCCAACCCAGAGTGTCGCGATCACGGTAATCCTGCATCAACTGGAACTTGGCGATCCAGTCAATGTAGCGGGCAGCCACTGCATGCTCCCCCGATTGGTCATTGAGGGAATCCAAAGTCTGTTGCCACAAGTCGAGAATTTCAGCGCTCTGCGCGTCAGGTTCGGTGTGTGCATATATGTGTGAACGAACCGCCTCAAGGTATGCGAACTGAATGTCAATTGCGCGCATAGATGTTCCATTTGACATCAAAAGTACATTTTGCATGGAGGTGTCATAAGAAACTTTGGACATTGCAGCTACCGGATTGGCCAAATCAAACTGGGCAAAATTCTCGAAACCCGACTCGATGAGTGTCAAGATAAGCGAAGTCGTGCCCATTTTGAGCATCGTGGCTTTCTCTGACATGTTTGCATCACCCACAATGACATGAAGGCGCCGGTATTTTTCTGGATCCGCATGCGGTTCATCACGGGTGTTAATGATGGGGCGTTTTAGCGTGGTTTCCAGACCAACTTCCGCTTCAAAATAGTCGGCTCGCTGGGAAATTTGGAATTCCTTTACCGTTCCTTCCTGACCCCGACCAAGACGACCAGCTCCGGTAAATATCTGACGCGTAACAAAAAACGGTGTCAGCAATCGCACAATATTGGTGAAAGGCGTTTGGCGAGCCATCAAGTAGTTTTCGTGAGTGCCATATGACGCGCCCTTGTTGTCAACATTGTTTTTGTACAACTTAATTTGGACCCCGTCAAACTTTGGGGCAAAGAGTGCTGCTTGATGCATGATCACTTCACCTGCTTTATCCCACAGGGCTGCATCACGTGGATTCGTTACCTCAGGGCTTGAATACTCTGGGTGTGCGTGATCCACATAGAGCCGCGCGCCATTTGTCAGGATAATGTTTTCCAGTCCAAGCTCCGTGTCATCGGTCAACTGGCTGGGGTCTGCGTCCGCGCGACTCTGATCAAAGCCGCGGGCATCTCGCAAAGGAGACTCGCGGTCATAATCCCAACGTGCATGTAACCCTTGATCTAGCCCGCTTAGGCGTGCGTATGCGCTAACAATATGTGAACTAGTGACCATGGCATTCATGGTTGGGTGGCCGGGAACGGTTATCCCGTACTCGGTTTCAATTCCCATTATCCGATTAACACTCATGACTACCTTAAATTCTCTAATTCACTAAGTCTTGAAGCCCGACGGGTAACAGATACCGAAAAACGATTACAGGTGTAAAGGCCTAAAGATACTGCCCGGTATTGGACATCGTGCTGATTGAGCGACCGGGCTCGGTCCCCTTTTTCCCTTCGATCAAGGTACGAATAAACACGATTCTTTCACCCTTTTTACCTGAAATACGAGCCCAATCGTCGGGATTTGTCGTATTGGGTAAATCTTCATTCTCACGGAATTCATCAATACAAGCATCAAGCAGGTGTTGAACACGAATTCCTCGCTGACCCGATGTCAGGAAATCCTTGATCGCGGATTTTTTAGCCCGAGACACAATATTTTCAATCATGGCACCCGAATTGAAGTCCTTGAAGTACAACACTTCTTTATCGCCATTGGCATATGTGACTTCCAGGAAGCGATTCTCATCCATATCGGTGTACATACGCTCGACTGCCCGAGCAATCATGTCGGCGGTTGTCGCGTCACGATCACCTGAGTGTTCGGCAAGATCCTCTTCATGAAGGGGCAGATCTGCGGTGAGATATTTGGAGAAAATCGCAGCAGCAGCCTGCGCATCAGGCCGTTGAATCTTGATCTTCACATCAAGTCGACCGGGTCGCAAAATTGCCGGATCAATCATGTCCTCGCGATTACTCGCGCCGATCACTATGACGTTCTCCAAACTTTCAACACCGTCAATCTCACTCAGCAGTTGGGGCACAATTGTATTTTCAACATCGCTGCTCACACCGGTGCCGCGTGTTCGAAACAGCGAATCCATTTCGTCGAAGAACACGATTACGGGCATACCCTCGGAAGCCTTCTCTCGGGCACGCTGGAATACGAGACGAATATGGCGCTCAGTTTCACCGACATATTTGTTGAGTAATTCTGGGCCCTTAATATTGAGGAAATAGGAGCGCCCCTCCCCCATACCTGTCTTCTCGGCAACTTTTTGAGCCAACGAATTCGCTACCGCCTTGGCAATCAGGGTCTTCCCGCACCCTGGCGGACCATAAAGCAAAATCCCTTTTGGTGGTCTGAGCTTATGCTCAAGATACAAATCGGCGTGCAAATAAGGCAACTCAACCGCGTCCCGGATCGCTTCAATCTGTTCGGTGAGCCCGCCAATATCCTCATAGTGAATATCGGGGACTTCCTCGAGAACGAGTTGCTCAACTTCAGCACGGGCAATTTTCTCTACGGCAACTCCATTGCGCATGTCACACAGGAGTGTGTCGCCGGCACGCAGTTTTTGATCGATGAGGGGCTGGCCGAGTTTGATCACCCGCTCTTCGTCAGAGTGTGCGACAACAAGTGCGCGGTTACCGTCAATGCGTTCTTTCAGAACGACAATTTCGCCAGTCTCGTCGTATTCGCGAATGCTGACAATATTCATTGATTCATTGAGAAGAACTTCTCGGCCAAGAACCAAATCAGCGATATCAATGGTGGGACTGACTCCAACCCGCAATTTCTTCCCTGAGGCCATGATGTCTGCGGTCGAATCTTCGTGGGCAACCAGAATCGTGGCGAAGCCGCTCGGTGGCTGACCCAACCGATCAACTTCGGTTTTTAGCGAGACGATTTGCTCACGTGCATCACGTAATGTGGTGATCAAACGCTCATTGTGATCCCTTGCGGCCGCCAGCTCGCCCTGAATCTGAGTCAGATTGGAGTTTTGCTCCATGTGGTCACCATCCCTTTAGGTCCTTTAAGGGTCATACTCTGCATTTCCCTACAACACCATAACCCGATTAGTCGTTTTCAGCGACTGAAGCAGGCATAGATTCCTCAAAACTATTTTCTCCCCCTGGCCCGTGGTAGTCCACTCCGTAAGCCCCTGGCGCTGGGCGCCGCTTTCGATCAAGCGCCGGGCCGTTCATCAACCTCGTGGCAACAAGAAAACCCGTATGACCGTTCATTTTGTGGTCAGGACGCACGGAGAGGCCATCCAGATGCCAGGTGCGCAGCAGACTTTCCTCTGCACGCGGCTCCGTCCAAACATTATGTACCCGAATTGTTTCAACAAGTCGAGACAACTGTGTCGTCGTTGCAACATAGGCTACGAGAGCCCCGCCCGGTCGCAGTGCGCGTTGCACAACCTCAAGACACTCCCAGGGCGCCAACATGTCCAGTACAACAGAGTCATAGGAACCAGGATCTGGCTCAAATTCGACGAGATCCGCGACCTTTAGTGACCACGATGCCGGAAAACCACCGAACCAGCGACACACGTTCTCCGTCGCAATTTCTGCAAAATCTTCCCGGCGCTCGAGACTGAAAACCGATCCGGTAATCCCTGCACTGCGCAGCAATGAACAGGTCAAAGCACCGGAACCAACTCCAGCTTCCAGTATGCGCGAACCTTCACCGATATCAGCCAGGCCAACAATTCGCGCCGCATCTTTTGGATAGACAACGGTAGCTCCTCTAGGCATTGAAAGTACGTAGTCATCTAGGGCCGGACGCAAAACTTGATACGCAATCGCACGATCGCTATTGATGATGATTCCTTCGTTGTTTCCAATCATGTCGTTGTGGGCGAGTTGACCACGGTGACTATGGAAAACAAGGTCCTCTTTCAATGTGATGGTGTACTTATTCCCTTTTGCGTCGATGAGTTGCACGAGATCACCCGAACTGAGTGGGCCCCTGGGCCGGGCTCCCACACTGACACCCCCGCGAGGTGCTGGCGGGTGAACTGGGCGCTTGGGCATATGCCGACTTTATCGGCGAAAGACTTTGGCTTGCGGACCGCGTCATATGCCTGGTCATGGCATCCAGGTGAGTTCGACAACTAGGCTCGTAACGTGTTTCCAACTTCACTATCCCCCTCACGTAGCGCCGATTACCAACAGTGTCCACTGCTCTATCGGTTCAAGACCATTGATCAGTTACCCGAAGACCCGTCAATTGCAGCGGTACGGGGAACACTGGTGCATTCCGTTTTAGAAAATCTCTTCGATGCTCCTGCCGGAAAACGCACGTATCAACTCGCTATTTCGCTATTCACGTCGGCCCTCGAGGCTCTTGCCGAAACCAAACCAGCAGAAGCAGAACTCATTTACGGTGAAACCGTTGAAAAAACGTTGGCACCGGTACGGCCCCTGCTAGAAACCTATTTCGCAATGGAAGACCCCAATCGTTTGGAACCACACGCACGGGAACTTGCAATGAGTGTCGAACTTGACGAAGGATTCGAAATTCGGGGTTTCATTGATCGGGTTGATCGAACCCCATCCGGTGATATTCGAATTGTGGACTACAAAAGTGGGAAAGCTCCGTCTGCCTTATACGCGGATAAGGCCATGTTCCAGATGCGCTTCTATGGCTTAGCTTGGTGGCGTATTAATGGCGAGATTCCGCGAATGTTGCAGCTCATGTATTTGGGTAATGGACAGTTTCTTAGATACGAGCCGACCCAGAATGACCTAGAAGTTACCGAGAAAAAGATTTTGGCATTGCGAGCCGCTATCACGCACAGTGCAGATCAGCAATCATTTCCGCCAACCCCTTCTAAACTGTGCGGTTGGTGTTCGTTCAAGCCGATCTGCCCCGCATTCGGTGGAACTCCCCCACCCATCCCCGAACAAAGCCTGTGGACCTCCGGGAGTTCCCTCGTTGAAGAATCCCTCAAAGCTGCGTTGGACTCAGTCACTAAAGAGCTTCCACAGTGACTCTATGTCCTGGCCAACAAGGGTCTTCAGAATCACGACGCCTTCAACATCGATATTTGCCAGGTGCTCAACTGCAATTACTTTGGCACCGGCGGCAGCAGCGGACAATGTCCCGGTTGGCGAGTCCTCGATCGCTAAACATTCCGCGATAGGGACACCGACACTGATCGCAGCCTGCAGATAAGGCTCTGGGTGCGGCTTTGAGTTTTGCACTTCATCACCTGCAATTGAATGGGTAAAATTGCCCACACTCTCGGTCATGCGCGCCATCACCGTATCCAATACGGATCGCCAAGTGGCCGTCACGATGACGGTCGGAATACCGAGCTGGTGTGCCTGTTCCACGAGCGCTTGAGCCCCTGGCCGCCATTCGATTTCCTCGGTTATGAACAGTTGGGCCACTGCGTTCAAGAGTTCCTCCCCAATGACCACAGAACTAGCTGCGCTATTGCTTCTTTCTTCCATGTAGGTGGCAACTCGCTCTAAAGGGCCGCCCAGGCAATGCTTCTGATCTGCCGGAGTCCACGAATAGCCATAATTGTCCATTACTCGCCGCTCCGCCGTTAACCAAAGCTTCTCAGATTCCAACAATGTTCCATCGAGATCGAGCAAGAGAGCCTTGGGTTTGGTCACACATCACCCTAATGCAAGAGTAAGCAAGTGAATTATCCGAGCGCGTCACCGACTGTGAGCGCCTCCGGGTTGGCGTTTCGTTACGCACAGGGCAGTGATCCCACCCTGCCCCCCATTATTCTGTTACACGGACTTTCCCAACAATCTGATTTTTGGCTCCCTGTAGTTGACGCACTAGGGAGTCGATACACCACCGTGTCGGTTGATCTGCGTGGCCACGGCGAGTCGAGACATTTGCCGCCGGACTATCGAATCGCTCAAGTGGCCCAGGACTGCATTGATCTCGCGGACGAGCTGGGTTTCAGCAGCGCGTGCATTGTTGGCCATTCGTGGGGTGCGTCGATTGCCCTCAATATTGCCGCGAAGTTCCCGCTTCGAAGCCGAAACTGCGTTCTCATTGACGGTGGGGCGTTCACTCCGGCAAACATTTTGGAGTCGGGATCAATCACCCGCGAGGAACTGATCACCGCACTGACGCCACCCTTGGGTCCATTCACCGAGGATGAGCTAAACACCCATTATCTTCCTTCGCACATCGGCTTGTCGGCTCACCATAAGCGGTCGATTATGTCCGCCATAAAACGCTCCTATACGCCCGTGCCACAAGGCGGCTGGGTGACCACTATCGGTTTTGAGCGCCATATGACCGTTGTCGAAGCTTTTCTGGAATACAACCCGGACTCCGACCTCACATCTGTTGAGGTTCCCACTTGGATCCTGATGGCCAGAGATGCGTTTACCCCTGCCATGACTCCTTCCATGGACAGTCGAGCCACGGACAGTTGGGCCGATGCCCGGGCCCAGGTAAATACGAAAGTTCGGGGAAAATCGAACATTGCACTTCAGCATTGGTACGGTGCAGTGCATGACGTTCCTCTGTACTGGCCCATTCAGGTCTCGCAGTTGATCTCACATGCAGTTTCATATTCAGAATTCACACCAGAATTGACCTCGGTTTTGGGCGGAAAGGACACGTTGGCATGATCGAATATGACGACCTTCCCGTACTTGATAACCCCATCATGTTGTGCGCGTTTGAGGGTTGGAATGACGCCGCGGAGAGCGCCTCCGGTGTGATTACGCATTTGCGAGAAACTTGGAATGCAGAATTACTGCTCGAACTTGATCCTGAAGAGTATTACGATTATCAGGTTAATCGCCCTCACACATATGTGAGTGAATCCGGTGATCGGGGAATTATCTGGCCCGGGACCCGCGTCTACACGGCACATGTGCCTGAACTTAAACGTGATGTGATTTTGGTTTCTGGGATTGAGCCCAATATGAAATGGCCTCAGTTCATCAGGGAAATTCTCTCGCTTGCGGCTGAGCTTGATACTGGACTTGTCCTTACTCTGGGCGCACTACTGTCCGATAACCCGCATACCAGGCCCGTTCCTGTCGTCGCAACTTCGAGTGATCCACAGCTCATCAGCGATCTTGATGTCTCGAAATCGACATACGAGGGCCCAACGGGAATTGTTGGCGCAATCGCGGCGGCATGTGACCAGTTTGGAATACCTAATTTGTCCCTTTGGGCATCTGTCCCGCACTACGTTGGCCAATCACCGTGTCCTAAAGCGACTCTGGCTCTGGTGGCAAAAATCGAAGACTTACTTGACCTGCCGATCCCCCTTGGCGAATTGACCGAAGATGCTCGCGCATGGGAAGCCGGGGTCAATGAACTCGCTCAGGAAGACGAAGATATCGCGGACTACGTGGCGCAACTTGAGGAAGAGCAAGAGACCACGGAACTACCCGAGGCATCAGGAGATGCGATCGCGAAAGAATTTGAACGCTACTTGCGAAGGCGTGAAAGTTAATTCCCTTCCCGTAATTGCAAATATCTCTTTACGGAGTGCGCGGTACTTTCATCAAAATTGCGTAACAGGTCGAGGTCGCTAAACGACTCTCCAATACCGGTTGCAACTTTTTTCCCCAGTTCAACACCCCATTGATCAAATGAGTTTATTCCCCAAATGGCTCCCTGAACAAAAGTGGAATGCTCATAAAGGGCAACGAGCACGCCGAGTATGTACGGGTTCAATTCCTGACAAAGCATGATGCTTACAGGGCGGTTCCCTGGCATAACCTTGTGCGGGATTAAGTCCACCGATACACCACTTTTGGCTAACTGTTCCGCACTAATTCCTAGTGAAAGAACCGATGCCTGCGCGAATGCATTGGCTACCAAGACATCCTGTTGCTCACCCAAGTCATGTTGCGCACGAGCTATCACGATGATGTCACAGGCAACCACACTCGTTCCCTGATGAAGAAGTTGATAAAAACTATGTTGCCCGTTCGTTCCGGGTTCACCCCAATAAATTGCTCCCGTGTTGTACCCCACACTCTCACCATTAGTGCGGACACTTTTGCCATTACTCTCCATGGTGAGTTGCTGCAAGTATGCCGGGAAGCGAGATAGGTACTGCGAATATGGAAGGACCGCGGTTGTTTCGATCTCGAGAAAGTTTCTATTCCAGACTGCTAGGGCGCCCATCTGCATGGGCACATTTGTTTCCCAAGGTTCGTTTGCGAAGTTAAGATCAACTGCGTGGAAACCATCTAGCATTTCACGGAACCGGTCCGCACCGATGGCAATCATGGTACTTAAACCGATTGCTGAGTCCATCGAATAACGGCCTCCGACCCAATCCCAAAAACCGAACATATTGGCGGGGTCTATCCCAAAGTTCGCTACAGCTTGCGCATTCGTTGACAAAGCGACAAAATGCCGCGAAACAACGTCACCTTTAGCCTCTGCTTCAAAAGCCGCCTGAACCCAACTTCTCGCCTGCTGTGCATTTGACATTGTTTCGGTAGTCGTAAATGTTTTTGATGCAATTATGAAAAGCGTCGATTCAGGATCGCAGAGTCTTAGAGTCTCAGTGAGATCCGTCGGGTCAACATTTGACACGAAATGGAATGCGATAGACCGATCGCTGTAAGCGCGTAGTGCACCATAGGCCATAGCGGGCCCAAGATCTGAACCACCGATTCCAATATTTACCACAGATGTAATACGTCGACCTGAAAAACCTTTCCACGTTCCATCTCTTATGTGCTCTGCCAGTACTGCCATTTGGTCCAAAACCGTGTGGATCTGATTGACGATATCCACACCGTCAACGATTAACGCCGATTCACGGGGTAGGCGCAGCGCTGTGTGCAATACGGCGCGATTCTCCGTCGTGTTGATATGAGATCCGGTCAGCATGTGATCACGCAAATTTGCTACATCGCATTGCTCCACAAGCGCTTTGAGGCCTGCCCATACAGTGGTATCAACCCGTTGCCGACTGAAATCAACCTCAACCCCTGCAACCGAGTTACGAAATTCACTTCGGTCCTGATCGACCAATTCTCGAATTCGAGCAATGCTGGCGCTGCGAATCTGGAGGGCTTTCCAAGCAGGGGTCGCGGTGGGATCGGTCACTCATCTAGTCTTGCATATGTTGGATCGAGTCCCGTGTTACCCGGATTTAAGGAGTTATCGTGGTTGAACATAGCGCAAACGTGA
>CAMAVT010000057.1 GCA_945861775.1 Bifidobacterium breve | reverse complement strand
TCTCAGCACTTAATTGAATCTGTTGAATTGGCAGATTTTGATCTGCCGTAGCAATAATTAGTGATGAACCGGAGGCTTGAGCCATATCCAAAGAGATGGATTTCCCTGTTCCGCTGGCCGTGAAACCCTCAATCTCACCTAGTGTCAACCAAGGTTCCCCCGGTGCGCTGTGAATCACAGACCAAGAATTTGATTCGAACGTCACGATGCAAGTGTCAAACCCCAATATGGTTGCATCGACGGATTCGCGAGGCATTAGTCCCGCATTGAATTCTACTTCCGGCGAAAGGGTTATCCGGATGTCCTCTTGAGCATTGAGTCGAAGCGCAAGATCTTTGGTGCCGCTGACCTCAATTCGCTCCAAGTCAATAAGCACTGCGGCACACGATTGCAATTCCGAAGCATCGATCGTCGGGCCGAATGCGACAAGTGATCGATCCGAGCCAAAGGCTGCATAAACGAAAACTGCAATTACGCCCGCTAGCAGTGCTGAGATCAGTAACAGGGCCAGTGCAAGAATTACGACAATCTTTCGAAAGCGCCCCACACTCAACCCCCTTCTGAAATTCCTAAGTCCGACCCGCTCTAGCCTATTGAGAGACCATAGCTGTGAATCGATGGACAGAGTCTTAGGCTTGGCCAGTGATTGATCGCACATTGCTCATAACCGTTAGCGGAATTGATGCACCGGGGCTTACCAGTGCAATCTTTGAAGCACTTGCCCCTTCTCCCGTGGTTGTCATTGATATGGAGCAACTTGTTGTCCGAGGACACCTCACCTTGGCGATCGCCGTTGAAATTGACCCCACCGTTTCAGACTCCACCGCACCCGATGTCCTCGAATCTGTTAGCAGGGATGTACGGCTGGCAGCGAGTGATCGAAATATGGAGGTCACTACCCGCCCCGTTGCGACATTGGCAGCCGATTACTCCCCCGACAAATTTCAAGTGATCGTTATGGGTTCTCCTTTGCACCCAGAGTGCATCAGCATCGTGACCTCAACAATTGCCGATCATGGTGGAAATCTTGATCGAATTCACCGGATCGCTGATTACCCGGTGACAGCAATTCGTTTTGAGGGATCTGGAGTGGCACCCAGTGGGCTGAGGCGCCCACTCGCGGAGGTGTCGGCGAGATGCCACGTAGATATCTCAGTTCAGGACGTAGCGTTGGAAGCACGAGGCCAGTACCTCGTTGTCCTCGATGTCGATTCAACCCTTATTCAAGAGGAAGTTGTCGATTTACTCGCTGAGTTGGCCGGTGTTGGAACGCAGGTTAGTGAAATAACTCGAGCAGCGATGAATGGGGAACTGGATTTTGCTCAGTCTCTTATGGCCAGGGTCAAACTGCTAGCGGGCTCCCCTGCGACCCTGCTGGACCAGGTTCGCGAAATGGTAACCCTGACCCCTGGTGCTAGAACTTTATGTCGCACATTGAATCGATTGGGTTATCGCATTGTCTTAGTTTCCGGTGGTTTCACCAATGTGATCGAGCCGATCGCTAAAGATCTAGGTGTGAGCGGATTTCGGGCCAACACCCTAGAGATCGTTGATGGAAAATTAACGGGCAGGTTGGTGGGGCCAATTATTGACCGTGAAGGTAAGCGACAGGCGCTCATCGACTTTGCAACGGAGTTCAATATTCCCAACCGACGAACCATTGCAATCGGAGACGGTGCGAACGACATTGACATGATTTCTGAAGCTGGTCTCGGGGTTGCATTCAACGCCAAGCTTGCACTGCGTGAGAGTGCAGATACCACCGTTAACGTCCCCTACCTCGACTCGGTGCTGTACCTGCTCGGCATTACACGCGACGAGATCGTGCGATCTGATCGAGAAAATTCAGATTAAGAACCCTGCGAATGCATTCCACCGTCAACGTGGATCATTTCGCCACTCGTTGCTGGCAGCCAATCTGAAAAAAGGACCACACAGGCTTGTGCTGCAGCCGTTGGATCGCTGACATCCCAACCCAATGGCGCACGCTCCTGCCAGATGTTGTCAAACTCCTCAAAACCCGGAATGCTTTTGGCAGCCATTGTCCGGATTGGTCCCGCTGCGACGAGATTCACCCGGATACCCAAGGGACCCAAATCCCTTGCCAAATATCTCGATGTGCTTTCAAGAGCTGCTTTCGCTACACCCATCCAATCATAGGTCGGCCATGCAACCGTGGCATCAAAGTCAAGGCCAACAATTGAACTACCGTGGCCAAGTAACGGCTGGCACGCAACAGATAATGATTTAAATGAGAATGTTGAAATCTGCACTGCTGTGGCAACGTCTTCCCATGGAGTGTGGAGAAAATTTCCACCGAGTGCACTTTCAGGTGCAAAGCCAATTGAATGCAAAACGCCATCTAGGTGGGGAACGTGCTCGCTCACCCGGCCGGCTAAGGAATCAAGATCGTCTTGGGAGGTCACGTCAAGTTCGACTATTGCGACTTCCTTGGGCAGACGCGCCGCGCTGCGCTTCGTCAAGGACATTGTCCGACCGAAGGACGTCAACACGACATTCGCGCCTTGCTCTTGCGCGAGTCTCGCAACGTGAAATGCAATCGACTGGTCTGTGAGCACACCCGTGATCAGAATATTCTTGTTCTCTAGCAACATAACTCTCCTCAGTGTCCCATTCCAAGCCCACCGTCAACGGGAATAACTGCCCCAGAAATATAGGCGCCTTCCCGTGAGACGAGAAACTTAATTACTTGTGCAACGTCACTTGGTTCACCGTAGCGACCGGCTGGGATAGTGTCCAAGATTGCTTTTTTTGTGCCCTCATCAAGAGCTGCTGTCATATCGGTATCGATAAAACCGGGAGCGACGACATTAATCGTGATTCCTCGGCTGGCGACTTCGCGAGTCAGTGAGCGTGCCGCTCCAACCAGTCCTGCTTTTGACGCGGCGTAATTCACCTGCCCCGCACTTCCCAACAGACCAACAACGGAAGACACGAAAATGATTCGCCCATATTTAGCTTTAATCATGGGACGCAGAACTCGACGAGCTAATCGAATTGATCCGATTAGATTTGTGTTTATCGTCTCTTCGATATCTGCGTCACTCATCCGCATGAGCAATGAGTCGCGAGTGATCCCGGCATTAGCGATAAGTATTTCGATTGAACCGATTCGCTCCTCAATCTCTCCTATCGCCTTCTCAATTGACCCAGCATCGCTAACATCCACACGAACGCTAGATATCCCAGGAGTTGGACTCGCTTCACCTGTTCGTGAGCCAATCACGACTTGATACCCAGTTTCGGCCAAGAGGTGTGCCGTTGACGCGCCTATTCCGCGATTGCCACCTGTTACGAAAACGACCCCTAGCTTCTCGCCCACCTATTGATCCTCGAGGCGGTAGCCAACTCGAACGGTAACCTGAAAGTGATCGACGCCGTTTTCTCGTACGTATCCTCGGATTTGATCCACCTCGAACCAATCCACATGCTTGTGAAGCTCGCCAGCCCGCTGCACTGCATTGCGAATAGCGGTATCCAGGGACTCAGGGGAAGTGCCGACTAGCGTGGCGATCCCGTAACTTCGGTCCGTCATAGAACTCCTTCAGTCAGATCGCGCCCATTGGGCAATGGGCTTAGGCTATCGTCATGGCACCTGAGGTCTACACCATCACGGCGACTAATCGCGCTCTGAGTAATGAACAGTCAGGTCGAACCAAGAGATACCTCATATCCATGGGAATTCGGACGGCCTGCGTGCTGGCGGCCATCGTAGTTCCCGGTTGGCCTAAGTGGATTTTCATCGCTGGAGCAGTTGTTCTTCCCTACCTGGCGGTGGTGATCGCAAATGTTGGCCGGGGGAATGACGAACCTGGTGCGATGGGCGTTTCAGCAATGGCGTTGCCAAGCGCAGCGTCGGCTCAGGAATATGAACGTCGAATATCTCGTTCAATCGAAAAGTAACGATCACTAAAGCGGCGTTCCTGCTCGACCAGTGCTTCGTTCGTGGGTTCTGGTCGTGGGTTCTGGTCGTGGGTTCTGGTCGTGGATTAAGGTGAAGCGTGCTCGCACTTCTCAAAACCCGGCGCTGGGTCGGTTTCACGGCCATCGTGGTTGTGTCCATTATTGGCTTTGGTCTATTGAGCCGTTGGCAGTGGAGTCGGGCCGATGAACAGCGCGCAGAGCGCCTAGCAATCTCGCAAGCGCAGGTGTTGCAAGACGTTGATTCAGTAGATGACCTGGAGGAATTCACCCGGGTGCGTGTCTCCGGGGCCTTCAACAATCAAGATACACAATTGATTCGTCAACGACCCCTGGACGGTGGAAATGGATATTGGGTAATGACTCCGCTGGATACACGTGGGGATAAGCGGATTTGGGTTATTCGCGGTTGGGTCGGTGCCTCGACTATTGCGTCAGAGGTACCCGAGGTTCCCCCTGCTCCAGCGGGGACAATCGTGGTCAATGGAGCCGTGCGAATGTTTGAGGCTCCTCTCGACAATGTTTATGGTCTTCCCGATGGAGTTATTGCCAGGATGTCTCTTAATGAACTGACAACGCCAGGATTTAACAGCCCCATTGATAACCGGGTTGTCCAGTTGATCTCCTCGACACCATCAGCCGAAGGGATCGTGATCGTGCCTCTCCCGGAGGTAGATGAAGTACAAAATATTTCCTACGCTGTGCAATGGATCCTATTTGCCCTTGTTGCGATGATCGGTTGGTTTATCTTCCTCAGGAGAGAAGCGGATACCGCTAACGAGTGAATTGCGTTTCATAGAGGTCAGAGTAGACGCCACCTTCGGTCATTAATTGCTCATGGGTGCCACGCTGCACAATTTGGCCATCAACAACCACCAGAATCTGATGTGCTCCGCGAATCGTTGATAATCGATGCGCAATCACAACCGACGTACGGCCACTCAACGCGTTATCAAGTGCCTGGTGAACGGCTCGCTCACTTTCACTGTCCAAATGAGCGGTGGCTTCGTCGAGAATCACCACTCGAGGAGACTTCAACAGCAGACGGGCTAAGGCAATTCTCTGTTTTTCGCCCCCGGAAAGCCTATAGCCGCGATCTCCAACGACCGTGTCCAGACCCTCGGGCAATGACGAAATCATGTTCCAAATCTGTGCATCAATACAGGCTTGCTCGATTTGCTCTTTCGTAGCATCAGGTTTTGCGTACAGCAGATTTGCACCGATGGTGTCATGGAACATGTGTGAGTCTTGTGTTACCACGCCAAGAGCATCACGCAGTGATTCAAAAGTAACATCTCGAATGTCCTCCCCGCCAATCCGAATAGTCCCGTCGACGGGGTCGTATAACCGTGACAGCAGCGCGGTTATGGTGGTTTTTCCGGCGCCCGATGGACCAACTAAGGCTGTGAGAGTTCCTGCCGCAACCTCAAAACTTACGTCACGCAATACTGGCCCTTCTCCCCCACCCGAATCCGTTCGAGCGATTGATTCAAGTGACGCCAAACTCACTTCGCTGGCTTTGGGGTAGGTAAAATCAACGTGATCAAAAGCGACAGACAGTGGTCCACTTGGTAGCTTCTTTGCATTGGGTGACTCCTTGACAAGTGGTTGCAAATCAAGGACTTCGAACACACGATCAAATGACACGAGTGCGGTCATTACATCAACCCGTACATTGGAAATGGCTGTCAGTGGCCCATAAAGTTGTGCCAGCAGGCCAACAAGCGCCAGTAAGGTTCCCAATGAAATTGCACCGGTGATTACCAGATTGCCACCAAGTCCGTAAGTTACGGCAGTAGCTAAGGCAGCAACGAGGGTCAACGCCGTAAAAAACCAACGGTTTGCCATTGCGATCTGGATTCCGGAATCACGAACTACCGTCGCGCGGTCGCTAAACACCTGAGAGTCCTCAGCGGGACGTCCAAATAGCTTTACCAAAAGTGCACCAGCAACGTTGAACCGCTCGGTCATTTGGTTACTCATTAGGGCGTTTACGCTCATCTGTTCGCGCGTCATTGATTGAAGTCGACGGCCCATGAAACGTGCAGGGAGCAGGAACAGCGGTACCAGAATGAGTGAGGCGAGAGTTATTTGCCATGACAGGATAAACATGGTTATCAAGACAATGACAAGTGAAATCATGTTGCCGAGAACACCACCGAGAGTGGATGTGAAGGCCTGTTGGGCCCCGATTACATCATTGTTCAAGCGCGAGATGAGGGCGCCAGTTTGTGCTCGAGTAAAAAAAGCAATGCTCTGGGATTGCACGTGGTCATAAACTTCATTACGTAGATCAAAAATCAGGCCTTCTCCGATTCGAGCTGAATAATAACGGCTGACAACTCCCAACCCCGCATCCGCGATCGCCAGTAAGGCGATAAAGATGGCCGTCCAAGTCACGAGGGAAGCATTACCCGGCGTAATTCCTTGGTCAATTATTCGACGAAATAGTAATGGTTGAGCAACACTGAGCAAGGACGCGAAAACAAGTGTTATGAGAAAGAATGTGATGAGTGTTTTATAAGGTCTGGCGTATCCAAGTATCCGCTTGACGGTGTCACGACTGATTTTTTTGTCTTTGACAGATGCATCCCTTGTCATCGACCGGTACATCATCCAAGCGTTTTCCATTGACACGACTTCTTCTCCGAACTAATTGTGAATGATCTGGTGATTAGCGCTGTGACATTACTAGTGCTGTGACATTACTAATGCTGTGACATAAGTGTGTGCAAGTGACGCAACCGCTTCGTCTGAGAACGTCGCTCGGCGACCCATGGCTCTTCACCATAGGCAATTCCAGCCAGCATCGATTTGGCATCAATGAGCACCTCTGGCATAACCGCTCGCAAAGGATCAACAAGTTCGCTTAACCCAGCATCTAGGTCTTCCGCGATAGCGCTCACCAAGCCAAGTGCGTAGGCCTCCGGGGCATCGAGTGAACGTCCGCTGCCGATGAGTTCGAGGCTCTTTCGGTACCCGAGAATTTCCATGAAGCGCACGGTGCCCCCTAAATCAGGAGTGAGCCCCCATTGGGTCTCCTTGAGCGCAAATTGCGCGCTGGGCTGGGCAATTATGAGATCACATGCAAGAGCGAGTTGGAATCCAGCTCCGATGGCGTGCCCTTGAACGAGTGCAATGCTTATTTGCGGTAAATCCCGCAAAACCCGAAAAAAACGTTGGTAATACGCGATTGTGTCGTCAAGTTCAGTGTCATTTTGGGAAGCCATTTCCATAAATGACGGTTGGCCAGGTATTCCACCAGGTGTGAACATTGCTCGGTCTAGCCCAGCGGAGAATGACTTGCCATTTCCCCGCAGAACTATGAAGCGAGCCTCTGAGGGTACTTGCGAACTGATGTTGTATAGGTCATCCCATGTTTGGGGGGTTTGAGCGTTGCGCTTATCCGGGTCGTTGAGGGTGATTGTGAAAACGTCATTAGAGAGACTCGTTAAAATGTCCATGCCTTTAGGCTAACTCAATGAGTTCGATGTAGGACTCACTCCACAGGTCTTCATCACCGTCAGGCAGAATCAAGACCCTCTCAGGATTCAAAGCTCGTACGGCACCAGGATCATGTGTTACCAGAACAACTGCCCCTTCATACAGTGACAGCGCATTGAGAACTTCTGCGCGACTTGCCGGATCAAGGTTGTTTGTTGGCTCATCGAGTAAAAGGACATTTGACCCCGAAACGACCAAGCAGGCTAGTGCCAAGCGAGTCTTTTCCCCGCCAGAAAGCACTCCCGTTGGCTTATGAACGGAATCCCCTTGAAAGAGAAACGACCCAAGAACGGTCCGTTGCTGTGTGTCATTGAGATGAGTTCCAGCAGAAGCCATGGTCTCCCAGACGGTTGCTGTTGGATCCAAAGTTTCGTGTTCCTGTGCGTAATACCCAACAATTGCCCCGTGCCCAAGCTCCCTTGACCCGGTATCTGGCGGGTCAATTCCAGCAAGAATTCGAAGCATTGTCGTTTTACCCGCACCATTGAGCCCCAGGATTACGACCTTGCTGCCGCGATCAATGGCCAAATTGACATCGGTGAAGACTTCGAGGCTGCCGTAGCTTCGGGAAAGGTTCTCAGCCATCAGGGGTACCCGACCGCATGCTTTCGGTGTGGGGAACCTCAGTTTTGCCACATTGTCTTTCTGTTGAACATTTGCCGTTTCGGCCATGAGTCGATCGGCTCGCTTGAACATCGATTGCGCAGCCTTCGCCTTCGAGGCTTTTGCCCGCATCTTTTCGGCCGTCTTGCGCAAACTATCCGCTTGGGTTTCCGCATTTTTGCGTTCGCGTTTTCGCCTTTTTTCGTCAGTTTCACGCGCCAGCAGATACTTATTCCAGCCCATTGAATACAGGTCAATTTCTTGGCGATTTGCGTCAAGGTGCCACACCTTATTTACCGTGTCCTCCAGTAGCTCGGTGTCATGGCTGATCACGATGAAGCCGCCTTCATAGGCCGCAAGGTACTTGCGCAGCCAACGAATGGAATCCGCATCGAGGTGGTTGGTGGGTTCATCAAGCAGCAGAACATCAGCGTCAGAAAAAAGAATCCGCGTTAACTCAACGCGTCTGCGCTGACCACCGGATAGGGTTCCCAGCGGTTGAGCCAATATTCGCTCGTCCAGTCCGATACTTGCTGCGATTGTCGCTGCCTCTGACTCAGCGGTATATCCGCCAAGGCCCTCAAATTCACCCAGTGCCCGGTTATATCGATCCCCAGCCCGGTCAAAATCCTCCGCGCTGATACCGGGGGTGGATAGGGCTTCGGCGGCTTTTGTCATTCGGATTGAGACGGCGTCAAGCCCGCGAGCGCTAAGGATCCGAGAGCGCGCCAATTGGCTGGGGTCTGCCGTCCGTGGATCCTGAGGCAGATAGCCGACAGTTCCCGTCATTTTGACACTTCCACTTGCCGGCGCTGCTTCACTGGCTAAGACCCGAGTCAAAGTTGTTTTACCAGCGCCATTGCGCCCGACAAGGCCAATCCGATCACCCTTGTCAACCCGGAGCATCGGGGCGGTGAGTAAAAGTTCTGATCCTGCGCGTAATTCAATTTCGGAAGCAGCAATCATGACGAACGCAGTCTAGTCCCTGCGCCCACCAACTGATTCAGACGTTAAAGCCCAGGGAACGCAACATGTCACGACCGTCGTCGGTGATCTTGTCTGGTCCCCAGGGCGGCATCCAGACCCAGTTGATTTTGAAGTCGGTCACAATCGAATCAAGTGCACTACGTGTTTGATCCTCGATCACATCGGTGAGTGGGCAGGCTGCCGAGGTCAGTGTCATATCTACCGTGGCGGTGTTGTTCTCATCGACTGTGACTCCGTAAACCAAACCAAGATCCACGACATTGATACCCAATTCGGGGTCAATGACATCTTTCATTGCTTCAATGACATCTTCATCTGTTCCAGCCATGATTTATCCATTCCGTTGAGTAGTTGCGGCGGTCAACTGAGCTTTTATTTGTGCGTCTGCGAGTGCCATCCATGAAATCAATGCGCACTTGATGCGAGCAGGGTACTTGGAAACACCAGCAAAAGCGATTGCATCCTCGAGTACTTCTTCATCGGGTTCCAGCTGTCCCTTTGACTTCATGAGCTCCATGAAGGCTTTCTGAATGGGTGCCGCCTCCGCAGGGGTTTTGCCATTAATCAACTCACTCATCACGCTGGCACTCGCCTGTGAGATGGAACATCCTTGACCGTCGTAGGACACCAGTAATGTGCCATCAGGGTTTTGACCGACCTCAACGGTTACCTCGTCGCCACAGGTCGGGTTGACTTGATAACTTTGGGCAAGTGAGTCAATCTCGACTTTCTTTCCTCTTGGATTTTTATAGTGATCCAGGATTATTTCCTGATATAGATCCTCGCTCATGCGCTCACCGCAATACCTGATCCAAAGAATTCTTGGGCACTTTTGATACCGGCGACCGCTTGATCGATATCACTTTTATCGTTATAAATGTATGTTGTGATTCGCGTTGTTGCGGGGACATCGAAACGGCGACAGGTTGGCCAGCAGCAATGGTGTCCCACCCGAACGGCAACTCCCTTGGCGTCCATGAGATGACCCACGTCGTGGGGGTGAATCCCGTCGACTACGAATGAGACTGCCGAGCCACGGTCGCGCATATCCGTTGGTCCAATCACCCGAACACCAGGAATTTTCGCCAGTTCTTCCAAGGCGTAGGCTGTTAACTCTTGTTCGTGTAGAAAAACATTATCCATACCCAATTCGCTGAGATAGTCGCAGGCACGAGCCAATCCGATCGCCTGCGCTGCCATGGGGACGCCTGCTTCAAACCGTTGTGGCGCGGGTGCGTATGTGCTGTGATCCATGTGGACCATTTCGATCATGGAACCACCGCTGAGGAATGGTGGCATGGCATTAAGAAGATCGGATTTCCCCCACAGAATTCCAATGCCCGTTGGACCGAGCATCTTGTGACCACTCCATGATGCAAAATCGGCCCCAAGTTCATGCACGTTCACCGGCATGTGCGGAACGGATTGACAAAGGTCAACCATGCCGAGGGCCCCAACCGCGTGTGCCATGTCCATAATTTCTTTGACCGGATTGATCGTGCCTAAGAGATTCGATTGGTGCACTACCGAGACAAATTTCGTGGTGCTGTCAATTACTCCTGGCTGGATGTCAAGACGGCCTTCTTCGGTGAGGCCAAACCACTTAAGCGTTGCACCTGTTTTGGCACACAATTCTTGCCACGGAATCAGGTTTGCGTGATGCTCCATTTCCGTAACCACGATGGAATCACCAGGGCCAACAACAAATCGTCGATCCACCTCAATACCCTGTCGCGCCTTATCTGTTGCATTTGAAAATGCGTACGCAACCAGATTTATTCCCTCGGTTGCGTTTTTCGTGAAGACAATCTCTTCAATTTTAGCTCCCACAAAGGAAGCGATAGTTTGCCGAGCGGCTTCATAAGCATCAGTTGCCTCCTCGGCGAGTGCATGCGCCCCGCGGTGGACCGCTGCATTCGAAGTTTCGTAGAAATGACGCTCAGCGTCCAAAACCTGGGTAGGTTTTTGAGAAGTTGCACCGCTATCGAGGTATACCAATGGAACACCCCGCACCTCACGAGAAAGGATGGGGAAATCCGCGCGCAACTTATTGACGTCGAACATTATGCACGCGCCGCGGCAGTGTAAGTCTCATAACCATCGGATTCCAGAACGTCAGCCAATTCCGGCCCGCCGGTGGCAACGATTCTTCCGTCGACGAATACGTGAACAACATCAGGCTGGATATACCGAAGGATTCTCGTGTAGTGAGTGATCAGGAGTACGCCAGCGTTACTGGACTCCTTGTAGCGATTAACGCCTTCACTCACGATCTTCAGTGCATCAACATCGAGCCCAGAATCCGTTTCATCCAAGATTGCGATCTTGGGTTGCATGAGTCCCAATTGCAGAATTTCATGACGCTTCTTCTCGCCGCCCGAGAAACCCTCATTGACATTGCGGCTAGCAAAAGCAGGATCCATTTGAAGGTCCGCCATCGCTTCTTTCATGTCCTTTGTCCATGTGCGAAGTTTGGGAGCTTCACCTTTCAGAGCAGTGATCGACGTTCTCAGGAAGTTGGATACTGAAACGCCAGGAATTTCGACCGGGTACTGCATGGCGAGGAAAAGTCCAGCACGAGCCCGTTCGTCCACTGTCATTGCCAGGACATCTTGGCCATCGAGATCGATTGACCCCGATGTCACCGTGTACTTGGGGTGACCGGCGATCACGTAAGCCAGCGTGCTCTTACCGGATCCGTTAGGTCCCATGATCGCATTGGTGGTACCGGATTCAACGACAAGTGAAACGCCACGAAGGATGGGAGTTTCACCATCTTCGGTGATGACGCTTGCGTGTAAATCGGTAAGTGTTAGCTTGCTCATTGAGTCGTGCCTTTCGTAATCAAAATTGGACTATTGGGGTCTGTTATGTCGGTCGTTACGGGGTAGGTCTTTACCGCGGTTATCGCGGGTAGCGAAGTGGGAACACCGGTGCGCACATCAAAGGCGGACCCGTGTAACCAACATTCGATGAAGCACCCGTCCACTTCACCCTCGGAAAGAGCGACATCTGAATGGGAGCAACGATCTTCCATTGCAAACATTCCTTCAGAGGTGTTCACAACGACGATTAAATCCCCGTCGACCTCAAATTGGCGCGCCGTTCCAGCCGGAACATCGGCGACGACACCGAGAACTAATTGATTACTCATGGTCCACAATTCCCAGTTTCGACTCAATGCGTCGCATAAGGGAGCCACTCAATTCTGAATCATCAATCTTACTGAGAACGTCTACGAAGAATCCCCGTACAACCAACTGACGGGCCACTGATTCCGGGATTCCTCGCGATTGCAAGTAAAACAACTGCTCGTCATCGAATCTACCTGTTGCACTCGCGTGTCCCGCGCTAATCACGTCACCGGTTTCCAGTTCCAGGTTGGGTACGGAGTCAGCTCGAGGACCATCGGTCAGCAAGAGATTGCGATTGAGTTCATATGTTTCAATACCAATTGCTTCACGCCGGACAAGAACATCGCCGATCCACACCGAGTGCGCGCCCTCACCGCTCAAAGCGCCTTTGTAAATAACGT
>CAMAVT010000056.1 GCA_945861775.1 Bifidobacterium breve | reverse complement strand
CCCGGCACGAAGGCATCTTTATGGCAGCAGGTTGGTCGCGCTGGTCGCAGTGGCAAAGAAGCGCTCGCTATTTTTGTTGCTCGCGAAGATCCCCTTGACACTTATGTACTCCACCACCCGGAAACTTTTTTTGACTCTGATGTTGAGGTGGCAATTTCCCATCCGTCAAATGAGTACGTAATGGCGCCACACCTGTGTGCTGCTGCGCAAGAGATCCCTTTAACAGTCGAGGACCTCGAACGTTATTTTCCGGCAAATGCGCCCCGAGTTATTGAGACCCTCGTTGATCAGGGACTTCTGAGAAAGCGACCAACCGGCTGGTTCTGGACGCAATCACAGGCTGCAAGTGCACTCGCTGACCTGCGAGGAACCGGCGGCGAAACTATTCGGGTTGTTGAGATCGGCACGGGAAGACTCTGCGGTTACGTGGACCACGCAGCTTCACACCAGAGTGTTCATGAGGGCGCTGTCTACACGCATCAAGGTGAAACATTTGTTGTCCATGAACTCGACCTTGATGCCGCAGTTGCCTTGGTGGAAGCGACTCCCGTGGACTACACAACCTTTGCCCGGGACATCAGCAATATTCACATAGTTGATGAGGAACGAACCGAAGAGATCACACCCAGCCTTCGCATTCATTTCGGTGACGTAGAAGTTACCTCGCAAACTGTTTCATTCGCTCGAAGGCACTTCACCGGAGAAAATCTGGGAACGGTGCTACTTGACCTACCCGTTCGATCGCTAAAAACCAAGGCCGTGTGGTGGACTTTTCCTTTGGTCGACACCAATGTCGAGGACGCCACAATTGCTGGTGCGATTCACGGGGCCGAACACGCAAGCATTGGCATGCTTCCACTTTTTGCAAGTTGCGACCGTTGGGATATCGGTGGTGTGTCAACGCCCATGCACCCGGACACCGGGGAAATCACGATTTTCATTTATGACGGTTTACCCGGTGGGGCGGGAATCGCCGAATTCGGTTTTGATAACGCTCTTTCGTGGATGAAGGCGACCTGTGAAGCTGTGAGCGCCTGCCCGTGTGACTTCGGTTGTCCTAGTTGCATTCAGTCACCCAAATGCGGAAATGGAAATGAGCCCCTTAGTAAATCGGGGGCAATCAAAATTCTGACACTACTGAGTAGCCAGCTCGCGCTGAAACATTGAGAAATTCAATACTGGAAAATCGAGCAACCAAACTTGGCGCTGGCATCCGCACTTCCACAATAGATTGATCACCATTTACTTCGCACGCGTACAGTTCAACGCCATTGCGAACACTCACCAAGGCCGCTGCCGCACATGGGTCCCCACTAGTTTGCACCGCCGCAATTGCTGCTAAATCCGCGTAACTCCCCAAGGTGGCGCGCGCAAGGGTCAATTGAACAAAGAGCATCGCTAACACTCCCGCGCAGCAGATCATGAATCCCAGCGCCAGAGTGAGAATGCTCGCGCTCCCTTCGTCATTGCGCATTGATCCACTCCCGAGGAGCAACATGTGTTTGGGAAATTTCAAAAGGTGTGAGGCCTACAAAGCTCACTCCGAATTCACCGGGCTTCCGTGTCAAAATGGAGACGGTGTCGGTATCCCAGATGATCTGCAATTGGGCTGTTGGCTCACTGCGATAAAAACCATCGCGCACCGATTCCTCATTGGTGCCGCGAGCTAGTTCACGTGCCGCCGTTCGAGTTGCATCACTGAGGGCCAGGGTTTGCACGCCCAATGCAATTCCTGAGATAAAAAGAAAGGTAATCAGGAATAAAACAGGGATCATGAGTGCTGTTTCAAGTGTCACCATTCCAGACTCACTGCGAAGTCGGGGATACTTCCTTGGACTGGTGAACAAGTCCAAGGAAGCTTCAATCCGAGTTTTCACTATTAACCAAAGAACCGTGAGAATGCGCTGCTAATTACCGACCACAACAGGTCTCGAACACTGTCGCTCATCAACAATTTGATAAGTACTCCGCTCAGTCCGGCGACCGCAACCGTTCCCACCGCATATTCAGTGGTGGTAAGCCCGGTGTCGTCCTTCAACGCTGACATTATTTTCGCGGCTTTTGTTTCCATTAGTGCCTCTCTGTATCCCGAGTTTCGGTAACACATTGAGTCTGAAACATGTAAGCGCAAGCAAACAGATGCAAACTGCATTCTGTGGATTGCTGGTCAGCCAGGGAGAAAGCCTGTGGAAGCAGCGAGTGAGGCAACGATCGGGACAACCCCTAAAACAAAAAATGCGGGAAGAAAGCACACTGCAAGTGGAATAACTGCTTTCACTCCTGCGGTCCGCGCAGCAACCTCGACTCGAGAACGGTGCTCACGTCGCAGGTCACCTGCAATTCCCACCAGGACCGATTCAAGTCCTGCTCCGGTGTCATAGGAGCGCATAACGCTGGTCGCCAATTGACCCAAAACAGGTTCATGTATCAAAATGCTCCATGCATCGCGTGGATCGGCGCCCAGTTCAATGGCAGCCAACACGGGTGCGAGCCGAATCTGAATCGGGCTGTTGTGCATAGCGTGCGCTGCCGCGGACAATGAACTTCGCATGGTCGCCCCTGAAGCCAGTGTTGCTGCCAAAAGATCAATGAAGACCGGAGTATCCCGGGCGATCGCAGCGGCCTCAATATTTGAAGGCGCACTCTCGCGTTTACGCAGTATTCGCATTACATAAAAACCTGCACCTGCACCAACTATGAGACCGAATAGTCCACCAAAGCTCCACCCGAGTAATGCGCCCGCACCTATTCCAACCACAAGCAAAAACGATGTTGAGGTTGTGCCTATAGGTATCAATACATTGGGTATCTCACTGCTCACCACCCGTGACAATCGGTTCCGAGGTCTGCGCCCTGCCGGTAATGGCTTCAAAAAGAAATAGACACTGACCGAGGCCAAGGCCGCAGCTATGACAATCACAGCATCGCCTCAACACTGCCAGCAATGCGAGAGGTCCACCACAAACCCAAAAGTGTTAACGCGACGCCAGTGAGAAGTGTCCCTAAGCCGAATACCCCTGAAATGAACCACGTTAAAGGTTCAGCGCCCAATAGATAACCGAGACCAATGCCGATGACTGGCAAAAATCCGAGTGTCAACGCAGTAGCGCGCGGCCCCGCTAATTCGGCTTCAAGGTGCGCTCGTACTTCCTGTTGCGCACGTAATGCCACAGACAGTTGGGCGATACTTGCTCCAAGTCCGGCACCACTGTTGAGCCCGACCTGCCAACATGCGGCCACTGAATGGAGTTCAGGACGGCAGCGGGCATCCAATGTCAACGCGACAGTTGTGTCGCCACCGCCAACCGCGGCGGTATATGCCAGCGGCCAGACGTGTGATCCGACGTTGATCAACGAGGTTTCCGGTGAGTGACCCGCAGTGAGCTCGGACACGAGTACGGAGATTGCACCGAGTGTTTCATCTCGCTGCTTGCTAGCGGCCTTGCGTTTTCGACTTCCGAAACTGTTAGCAATTGAAGAAAAAGAAAATACTCGGCTAGCACTTTTCATTGGAGTGGTTTCGTCTGAATTGATGAATCCCAGACGCGCCCTTGCCCGGACAGGAATGAGTAGCCAAGCGCTTATTGCCGCAGCCAAAGCGGCAATCAGAATCATGCCCGCCTGCTTTCACAGCGGCTAACAAGTTCAGTGAATCCCGATTCCTTAATCCATGAATCCCCACACCTGGTCAGCGCGGAACGAGTGGTGGCAAAGCCCTTTTCATCGACATCAAAAATGTGAATGCTGTCGAGGAACCTGCGTCCATTAACTCTGGCTAGGTGAATAACAGCGTCAAGTCCACTACCGATCAGCGCATGCAGGGCCTCGCGCTCAATTCCGGCTGTTAGCCCCAGTGCTGCTAATCGAGCAGGAACCGATTGAGGACTATTCGCGTGGACAGTCCCGCAGCCCCCCTCGTGACCTGTGTTCAGAGCCGTGAGTAGCTCGACAACTTCTGGACCGCGAACTTCACCGACAACTATGCGATCAGGACGCATTCGCAGTGACGTGCGTACAAGGTCGCGCAAAGTAATTGAACCCTGCCCTTCAACATTGGCATTTCGAGCTTGCATCCGGACAACGTGTGGGTGGGTGGGATTGAGCTCGGAGGAATCTTCCACGATCACAATCCGGTGCGCCGGATTCACTAGGGCAAGTAGTGCGGACAACACCGTAGTTTTACCAGTTCCTGTTCCGCCGCTAATGAGAAATGCCAATCGGCCATCAATCATTGAGGTGAGTAGGTCGGCGATTTCCTCGTCGATTGATCCCGCGGCAATGAGTGACTCAATAGTAAAAGTCTTTGCACTCGGTATACGTAGCGAAATAGTCGTTCCACCCGTTGAAATCGGTGAGAGGACACAATGCAGTCGAGTTCCATCACGCAATTGCGCATCGACCATAGGCGCCGCGTCATCGAGTCTTCTGCCTGCTGTTGAAGCGAGCCGCTGCGCCAGACGCCGAACTTCGTTGTCGGAAGTGAACGCAATTCCGGTTAACTCAAGGCCAAGGCCCCGATCACACCAAACCGCATTGGGCCCATTGACTAATACGTCGGTGACACCTTGTTCTTCTAGCAATGGTTGCAGTACTCCGGCGCCGTTGAATTCACGCTCGAGGACCAGCGCAAGTTCCTCTGCCGATTCTTCGCTGAGGACAACCCCTTCCTCGCGTAATGCTTGCAGGACGTGGGCGCGCGAAGCCATCACATTTGATGCGATGAGACGGTTACGCACCCGGCTAGCAAGGGCTTGGTTCATGCGGCACTTTTCGAATGTTGGCTGCGCACCTCACCCAGCAATACTTGGCAAACATCACGGTACCCAGAATTGATTCCTGGCGGATCCCCTTCGTCCGCTCGAGTTGTCATGGCTGGCATGAAAGGGATTTCAGTGAGCCCCGGATCTCCTAGGGCCCCGCACACATCGGGGAGTCCCAGCCCTTTTGAATCACTGATTACCACGAAGCGGGTCTGATTTCCCAATTTTCTAACCCACTGAGATAACGAGATACTCGCTGCTATCGAGCGAACATGGTTGCGTGTGATGACACATGTCAACAGACTTTGGCCAATCAATAAGTCATTGCACTCACTGTGTTCGCGGGGAAGGTCAAGAACCACAAGGTCAAATGCCCTACGCGCTGCGTCAACAACAGCTGCGATTACTTCAATTGTTACTTCACCCGATGCAGTGCGACTCTGTGAAAGAAACGTGACGCCATTTACTTTAGGTAACGCTGCTCTCAAGGTGTCTTCGGCGATCCGGCCTGCACCAGGCTCAATGTCGGGCCAACGCGTACCCGAGACTTCTTCCGCGCCAAGAATGAGGTCAATCCCGCCGCCAAACCGATCAAGGTCAATCACGACCGAAGTCATACCTTGGCCAAGAGCAATCGCGGCAAGATTAACTGCAAAAGTTGATGCGCCGGCACCACCGCTCCCCCCAATCACAGAGATTACGTTGCTCCCTGCGATTCCTTTAATCGGTTCAGGACTCACGAATGGCGAAAGTGCATCAACTAACCAAAAATCGGCGGCAGGTAGCTCCAGAACATTTTCAGCGCCCAGTGCAACCGCGTGTCGCCAAATGTCACGTTCAAAGTTGGGTTGCGTTAGCCCTTCGCCGTTCGCTTGTTCTTTAATGTGGACCACGATCAAATGGGCTCGGCGAGGAGCCAAATTCGCAACACATTCACCTGCGAGGTCAGACCCAACCAGGACAAATGCTGAACTCTCCCAAATATCTCGGGCAATAAGTGGAGATGCGACCACCTGGACATCAATTCCCAGGGGCTCAACAATTCCTCGAACACTATTAATGATCAGTGAATCTGCGGTAACAAGGAGCAAGATGTGAGTTGAATCAGACATGGCTCCACCCAACGCCAGATCGACATATTTGTTAATAGCGAATTTCATAACTGTGGACAACCCAAAAGATGCGTTACCGTTGGGGCATGCCAGTGGCTGCATTCTTTGACCTCGACAAGACAATCCTGGCTAAATCAAGTTCATTTGTATTTGCCAAGCCGTTCTACAAAGAGGGTCTCATTGGTAGAACCGACGTTATGCGCAGCGCTTACGCCCAATTCATGTTTCTCGCTTCCGGTGCCGATCATGATCAAATGGAGACGATGCGCAAATACATGTCCCAACTCGTCACCGGCTGGGATGCGGCAAGGGTCCAAGCGATCGTTACCGAAACCCTTGACACTCTGATTGACCCCCTCGTTTATCAAGAGGCCATCGACTTAATTAATTTTCATAAAGAGCAAGGCCATACGGTCATAATTATTTCTAGTTCAGGAAATGAAATGGTTGAACCGATTGCTCAGCGTCTTGGAGCTGATTTGGCGATCGGTACTCAAGTGGCAATCGTTGACGGTAAATACACCGGTGAAATTGTTTTTTATGCATACGGTGAAGGTAAAGCTGAAGCAGTGCACTCACTGGCAATTGATCATGGCTTCGAGCTCGCCGAGTGTTTCGCCTACTCCGACTCTCATACAGATTTACCTATGCTCGAGGCGGTCGGTAACCCGCGGGCCGTCAACCCAGATAGCGAACTTCGTGCGATCGCAACGGAGCGTGGCTGGGAAGTACTTGACTTTGCAAAACCGGTGTCAATGAAGGCGAAGGTTGAAAAACGTCAAGCGATTGCCGCCGGTGCCGGTGTCGCCCTCAGCGCTGTCGCAGTGGGTATCACCTGGTACGCGATGCGTCGAAACTTTCGTCACAGTTCTGTCTAAGGGTTAACCGGCCGCCCTTGCGCCCAATCCAAGACTGGCCGAGAACCAGGCGAAGTAAGCCTCAATACCTTCTTGGGTACCGGTCGCAAAGTCTCGGATCGCAGCAACATAGGCATTTCGATTTGATTCGAACATTCCGTTTTCCGGAATGGAAAAATTCGAAGGATCAAGACTGCGGGCGGACAGGACCGTGCGCACGGTCGCGCGTGCGACAAGTCCTGACCCCCAGGCAAATGGACGCAAGCGCATGATTTCCCCGTGCACGTACCCGGCTTCAATTACTGCTGGAACCTTTGTTGTTGAACATTGCTGGGACAAAAAGATTAAGGCGTGGGGGATTTCTTGGTAATCGGGCAGGAACCCGATATGCAGGGGGTCATCGGCCTCTTGGTTCATTCGCGGTCGAGCTAGCTGGTCTTTGTCGAGGAATTCTTTTGCAACCAGGGTATGCAGACCGGTGATCACCTGCAGCGGCGCCCGCATCCAGATCTCACTAAATTTGGGGGCATCAGCCGTGATGGCCAAACTTGCCGCAAAGACTTTTCCCATGGGCGACTCTTCAACTCCAACAAGGTCGGCCCCCTCCAGGGCCGCTGAATCAGCGCCACCTCTCGCAATTGAACTCTTCGCCACTTCAATTGAGGCTGCTCGGATATCACGCCGCCACAGCAATTCATCAATATCCGCCCTCGCCGCAGCGGTGAATTGTTGGACCTTCTCCCACCCGGCAATCACGTCAAGTAGTGGAGTCGTCATGCCGTAACGGTACATATTCCACAGGCGAGCCCACATATGGACCTAAGTTTTCCGATCTGTAACATCTGCCGTTTAGTTTTCGGTAAGTTAGTAACACAAGAATTTAAGGAGTGCACACAGTCATGGCTGAAGTCCACGAAACCCTCGACAATTTGATGCAAGAGAATCGCACATTTCCACCGAGCCCTGCATTTGTTACCGAGGCAAACGCCACCGCCGCCATTTATGACGAAGCAGAAGCTGATCGTTTGGGTTTCTGGGCTAAGCAGGCTCGCGGACTGGATTGGGATACCGACTTCACCGAAGTTCTCGACTGGTCAAATGCACCATTCGCCAAATGGTTCGTTGGTGGAAAACTCAATGTCGCCTACAACTGTGTTGACCGACATGTTCTTTCCGGGCACGGTGATCAAATTGCAATTCGATTCGAAGGTGAGCCCGGTGATCAAATCAACATCACTTACCGGGAACTTATGGACCAAGTGTGTAAGGCAGCAAATGCCATAACGGAGCTTGGCGTTAGCGCTGGCGATCGAGTGGCGATCTACATGCCAATGATTCCTGAGGCAGTTGTCGCCATGTTGGCATGCGCTCGTGTTGGAGCAGTTCACTCCGTAGTCTTCGCCGGATTCAGTGCGGAAGCTCTGCGGAGCAGAATCGAAGATGCCCAAGCGAAACTGGTGATCACCGCTGATGGTCAAAATCGACGAGGCAGCGTGATGTCACTGAAGCCTGCAGTTGATGAAGCAGTAGCCGCCAGTCCATCGGTAAATAATGTTCTGGTTGTTAGGCGCTGCGGAAACGATATTGCCTGGGGTGAGAAAGATGTGTGGTGGCATGAATTCGTTGCGAATCAATCACCGGAGCACACTCCCATCGCCTTTGATTCCGAGCACCCGCTTTTTATTCTGTACACCTCAGGAACAACCGGGAAACCAAAAGGAATTTTGCACACGACCGGTGGTTACCTGACACAGGTTAGTTACACGCACCGGGTGGTATTCGACCTAAAGCCGGACACTGACGTTTTTTGGTGCACCGCCGACATTGGTTGGGTAACCGGTCACTCCTACATTGTTTACGGACCACTCGCTAACCGGGTCACCCAAGTTATTTACGAAGGCACGCCGGACACACCGGGCAAAGATCGATGGTGGGACATTATTCAGCGCCACGGCGTCACGATTCTGTACACGGCTCCGACCGCAATTCGTACGTTCATGAAGTGGGGTGACGAGTTCCCTCAAGCGTATGATCTGAGTTCACTTCGCCTACTCGGTTCCGTCGGTGAACCAATCAACCCGGAAGCCTGGATGTGGTACCGGAGCGTTATTGGCGGCAATAACTGCCCGATTGTTGATACTTGGTGGCAGACCGAAACCGGTGGCATGATGATTTCGCCGTTACCCGGTGTCACAGCGACAAAACCCGGGTCAGCGATGCGCGCACTTCCCGGTATCGGGATGGCGGTAGTCGATGATGCAGGAACTCCGTTGGGTAATGGTCACGGAGGCTTCCTCGTTCTCACGGAACCGTGGCCAGCAATGCTTCGTGGAATCTGGGGTGACAATCAGCGCTTTATTGATACCTACTGGTCCAAATGGCCGCAGTTTTACTTCGCCGGTGACGGTGCAAAACTAGATAACGATGGAGCTCTGTGGTTACTGGGCCGGGTCGACGACGTGATGAATGTTTCTGGCCACCGTATTTCAACAACAGAAGTTGAATCGGCACTCGTCTCCCACCCATCCGTTGCCGAGGCAGCGGTTGTCGGGGCAGCTGATGAAACTACCGGCCAAGCAATTGTTGCATTCGTGATTTTGCGTGGCGGAATGGAAGGTGATGACGGAACGACTCTCGTCACTGAACTTCGCAATCACGTTGCTACCGAAATTGGTGCGATCGCTAAGCCGAAGAAGATCATGATTGTTCCCGAACTCCCCAAGACGCGTTCCGGTAAAATCCTGCGCCGACTATTGCAAGACGTCGCCGAGCACCGCAGTGTTGGGGACTCAACGACCCTCGCTGACCCGGCAGTGATGAACCTGATTTCTGCGGGACTTGAGTCTTCCAGCGCCGACGACTAATTGCTCGAGGGTTAACTGCGCAACCCCTTGTCAAAACATCTGATTAGTAAGGTGGCCTCGTGGCCAATAACGAGATCCTCTCGCGCCCCAGTCTTGGCGAACGAGGGTGGCTCATCGCTCAATTGCGTAATGAGACGGTCGGTGGCGCAGTTCTCCTCGTCGCCGCAGTCGTGGCACTGGGTTGGGCGAACTCCCCTTGGGGAGATAGTTATTTCGACATGGTCAACTACACGATCGGACCCGCCTCACTTGGCCTAAACCTCTCACTGGGGGTTTGGGCAGCGGACGCCCTGCTGGCGATTTTCTTCTTCGTTGTTGGTTTGGAACTTAAACACGAATTGGTTCTGGGTTCACTATCCAAACCCGCACAAGCCATAGTCCCTGCCGCAGCCGCGATCGGTGGCATGTTAGTTCCGGCACTTTTTTATGTGATTATCAATGCAACTCTCGTAGACGGGTCGCTCACAGGGTGGGGAATCCCCATGGCAACCGATATCGCATTCGCACTTGCAGTTCTTGCTGTCTTCGGTCGCAGGCTTCCCGTTGCATTGCGTGCATTTCTCCTCACACTCGCTGTCGTTGACGACCTTGGCGCGATTAGCGTTATTGCACTTTTCTATTCCGACAAATTTGCCATTTTGTGGTTCGCAGCTTTCCTATTCTCAATACTCGCCTATTGGCTACTGCAGAAATATCGGGTTTCATCACCCATCATCTACATTCCGTTAGTGATTCTCGGCTGGTATTTCTGTTACAAAAGCGGTGTTCACGCAACCATTTCCGGCGTTGCATTCGGATTCCTCACTCGTGTTCGCTTGGATCCGGGTGAGAGGAAAGCACCCGCTGACACGCTGATTCATATCATTCATCCCATCAGTGCAGGGATCGCAATTCCCGTCTTTGCACTCTTTGCCGCCGGCATCGATCTGCGAGCCACCGGAATTATCGAACCTTTGCAATCTCCGATCGCAATAGGAATCATGGTCGGTCTTGTGGTCGGTAAGCCGATTGGCATTGTTGGAATGGCTTGGATCATGGCCCGGTTCACGCGCGCCAGTTTGAGTCCGGGCATTACCTGGCGTGATGTCACGGCGGTGGGTGTTTTGGGTGGAGTTGGTTTCACAGTCGCGCTACTCATCAGTGAATTGGGTTACGCCGACAATGTGCTCTACCTCGAAAACGCCAAGATCGCGGTACTGGTTGGATCCGTGATCGCAGCAACAATCGCAGCCTTTACTTTGCTCTCCCGCGGCCGAGCCTATGCGCGGATGGCGGCGATGGAAGAGGTCGGACAAGAGCCTGACGCAATTGAGAACGTGAATCTGCAGGGGGAGGGCAATTCAAGGCCTGATTCACGGTAACCTTGAGGTCGGGAAGGGGATCCATATGGCGCCGCAACAGAGTCTGAAAGAACTGGTCACTAACACAATAAGTGACGGTAAACGTCTGCTCACCGCGCAAGTGAACTTAACGACCACAGAGCTCTCCCAGACCAGCAGGACAATTGGTCAGATTTCTCTCCTCGCACTCATCGCAGTGTCATTGATCAGCGCGGGCGGGATATTTACCCTCATCGCAATTGCCTATATCTTGGTGGCTCTAGGCCTTCCCGTTTGGGCCGGCTTCCTCATTGTCGCCGTGGTTCTTTTCCTCGTGGCTGCGATCTTGGGAGTCGTGATCAAGGGAAAAGGCAAATCCATTAAGGCTCCCCCTGTCGCTCGTGAAGAATGGAAGAAAACTTCTGAGTCACTTGCCGCATTGAATAAACTCAGCGAATAACTCGCCCATTTAAGTGATCACTCCCGAAGCGGCAATTGCGAGAACGGGTCCCTGGACCCACCACAATGTCTCTGCCAACGGCTCGCGATTTCACATAGTTGAGATGGGCACCGGTCCCGCTGTCCTCTTACTGCACGGCTTTCCCAGTTTTTGGTGGACATGGCGTGAGCTAATCGCACCACTGGCCGCTGCTGGCTATCGCGCAATTGCGATGGATTTACGCGGATACGGTGGCTCAGATCACCCACCGCAAGGGTACGACCCCACTACTTTGGCCCGTGACTGCGTGAGTGTGATCCGTTCACTGGGAGAAGTACAAGCGAGTGTGGTCGGACATGGTGTCGGCTCCATAATCGGATGGACCATGGCTGCACAAAATCCTGATGCGGTGAAGGCGCTTGTCAGCGTTGCTGGCGCACACCCTCGCGTTTTACGAAATTCACTTTTACGAAATAATGAACAACGTTCGGGTTTGTCCTACATCACCCGGCTCCAACTACCGTTTATTCCCGAGCGCTACTACACCAAAAATGGTGGCCGAAATATTGGGAATTTTCTGGAGAAGTATTCGTATGACCCCTCATGGGTGACCCCCGAGGTGCGCGAAGCCATGCAAGCCGCATATCAAAATTGGCCAACGGCCCACACGGCAATTGAATTTCACCGTTGGGCGATCCGTTCTCTGTACCGCACCGACGGCCGACGCTTCCAAGAGTCAATTGAAGCGCCCGTGAGTGTCCCGGTACTCGATATTTTCGGCGAGCACGATCCCATGATTATTTATGACCTAGTCGAGAACCAGTCCATGGTGAGTGCTCCCTACACCCGGGCGATTATGCCGACCGGTCACTTTCCCCACGAGGAGAACCCACGTGCATTCATTGAATTACTCCTACCATGGTTGCGCCAACATGCAGGCTCGTGATCGACTCGGCATACCCCTTCGCGGTAGCAAAATAGCCACTGATTCTTTCCCACAGGTCCCCGAGCGCGACTTCATTTCTAGTGAACAGGCGTGGAGTGAAATCACCGAATATCTCGCTCAGGATTTACCATTTCATGTTCATGAAGTTGCCGAACAGCGTTGGCGGTGTACACCGCCCGTTGACGCAGCATTGTGGCGGGCCTGTGCACAAATGGGTGCTGCCTTAACCCATCACGCTCGGGGCAATCATGTTGGAGCAGCCCGGCTAGCTGAGCGCGCTCGCATAACTCTTGCCACGGCAACATCACAAGCACCCGAGGTTAATTCTGATGCGCTAGAAAACCTTTTTTCAGCAATGCTTAGCCCATGAGCGCCCCCAAAAAACCAAATCGGATAATTCTTGTCACATTTGATCAACTTTCCATCTCCCACGGGGCACTGGCTACGGCAATTCCCAAAAATGACGAGATTGTTTTCATTGAAAGTTACGACATGCTCACGTCAAGAAAAT
>CAMAVT010000055.1 GCA_945861775.1 Bifidobacterium breve | reverse complement strand
GACGGACCGTACCTACAAGAAATCGATATCGCCAGCCCGGTATCGATACTGACCGTCCCAACTCAAGGTCGGCGAAGGCGGCTCGAGCCACTTCGCCCGCTGAAAGCCACATCCACGATCGAACCCCACTCGCATCGATCCCACTTTGTTCATGAAATTCCGTTCTTGTGAACCCCGGGATGAGAGTCAGCACTTGAACGCCATGGGACTTACATTGCACGGCAAGTCCTTGTGTGGCTGCCAGGACCCATGTCTTTGATGCAGCATAGGTTCCAGCGGACCAGTAAGCCGCAGTTGAAGATACGTTCATGATGACACCAGAACCTCTTGCGCAAAACACTTCAGCTGCTACATGGGACAGCTCAAGTACAGCTTCGACATTAAGTATGAGCATGAGCTTTTCATCGTCAAGAGGACCAAAGGGATACGAGTGCGTGGTTCCCATACCTGCTGCATTGATAATTCCTGTACACGGCAATGCTTCGTCACGTAGTCGCGCAACGACGATGTCTATTCCTTCACGATGTGAGAGATCAGCAACGAGGATTTCGTGGTCGCCGGGTGGTAGGTCCGACACAACACTTTTGAGTCGATCACGATCCCTGCCGACGAGCACGATGTCCCAGCCAGAAAGGGAACCCTCCACCGTTAACGCCCTTCCGATGCCCGATGAAGCACCCGTAACAACCATTCGGCGTGAGGTCACCGCACTACCAAGCCGCCATCGGGGCGAATGATTTGACCCGTCATGCCTCGAGCAGCAGAGGAGGCGAGCCACACAAAGATTTGCGCAACTTCATCAGGCTCTAGCACCGTTCCTAGTGGGTTGCGGGAAGCGACAAGGTCGCGTTTGGCTTGCGCATCTGCAAACAGGGGCCTGCCACCATCTTTATCGACAGCGCGCAGACCGGTAATGACACCACCGGGCGCAACTCCATTAACCCGGATATCGGGGGCCAGATCCCGAGCCGCCCACATAAGAATTCCGACCTGTGCATGTTTGGCCGCGGTATAGGCGATTCCGGCCCCGGTTTGACCAGATAGAAAAGAAGCATCCGAGAGTGTGAGAAGTGCGACCCCCGACGCCGCCTTGAGATCCGCGGCAGCCGCGCGCAACGCAAGTACATAACCCACAACATCGACCTCTAGCACCGCGCGAAGTCCTGACGAGAGTTCATCAACATCTGAGTTCAATCCAAGGCCCCCATCGTGGATACCAGCATTCACGACCAGAACGTCGAGACCGGCTCCCCCGCTGGCAACCGCGACCGCTTGCTCATGAGATTGAGAATCTCGAACATCGCCGATCACGCTCTCTGATGCGGCGGAAGATTCTGCTAGGTCAAGGGAGACCACGAAGTCTCCTTCAGCCATAAACGCGCGCACGACTGCCAAGCCAATTCCTGATGCGCCTCCCGTCACAAGAATGCGACGTGGGCGGGTGGGTTGGATCACAAATTTATTCCTCGCTACTCGAAGACAGATGGGCCGGCGTCACGAACTAGTTGCATTGTCGTGCAGCGGATCCCGCCACCGTACTTGATCACTTCGTCGTAGGGCACTTCGATCACTTCGACGCCTTTCTTTTCAAGCAGTTGCCGCGTGCGCGGAGCTCCACTTGACATCAGGACCACATTGGGCTCAATAGTAATGAGATTCGCGGCAGCCACAGACTCCATCTCCCCACGATCAGCTTCAATGAGCTCGTAGCCAATCGAGTGCAAGTACCTGAGTGTCTCAAAGTCACACCACGGCGGGTATACCAATGCAAGTCGACGGTCCAAAGGTGCAATCCACATATCAGCGTGCATCCATCCGAAAATCTCTGGATGATAATTGTGCAGAGGCCCAGGTGACCGGGCGATCCAGACACGATAGCCAGAGCGCTCGAGCACCGGAATAACTTGATCAAGCCCCTCTTGATTGCAGTCTTGGCTCAGCATTGCGATGATGAAGTCATCAGCCATTCGGGTGAACGCGCCGCCTTCACAGACTCCTTTGCCGTGCACGGTGAGCAGGATCGGGCAATTGATGGACTGTAGGTACTGCGACACGTACCGCGAGCGGCCGCGCCAATATGGAGCCCCCTCCCGGGCAATTACAGCTCCACCATTTATGACGAAGCCTGCGGCGGCCGACACTGCGCGTTTAAGTGGGCCATACGCTGACTTTGGACTTTCAGGGTACTTAAAAATACGGACATCTATACCGAGATTCCGGTAGGCAGCCATAAGTCCGGCATGCTGCTCTTGCATTAATTCAAGGTTCGGTAAATCTCCGCCGTAAAGGAAGAACGCCCGCTCGAGGTCGTACTCGGCAAGAACCTCCACCGCCGTAGGAGTACTCATCGCTACCTGGCGTAATCGCCCGATTCCTTGCGCGCCCCACTTTTGACCCCAGACAGCTTCAAGTTCATCGAGAAAATCAACCTCTTCGTGGTACCCGAGATACTGAGGTGGCGACCCGGACCGAAATGCAGGTATTGAATCGAAGTCAAAATTGGCCATCCGTTACTCCTTCGCCAGATTGTGCTCACACTACGGAGCATCGAACCGATAACGTCGCTCAAACGATGATGTGGTGACGCCGTATAGACGCCACCACACCATCAGACCATCAGACAAACGCTGAACTCACTTGGGCTAAGAGATTGGTGTCTTGCCCTTGATTTGATCAGCTGTCAAATTATTGACGTTCGATGAGTCAATGAAGAGACCATCGGTGACGACATAATGTGAATCAGGCAAGTTACCCTTAGCGGCTGCGATCGCTGTTTCAAGTGCGATCTGTCCCCACTTGTATGAAAGGTAAGAGAGGGTGAGGTCATATGACCCTGCCTTGACCAATTCGATTGCATTCGGCTGCGCATCCCAACCCGCTGTGCAAATCGTCTTGGGATCGATGCCTTGACCCTTAATTGCCTGCTCAACACCAACACCAATGTTGTCCGTGCTACTCAAAATTCCAGTCGCATTGGGGTTAGCCGTCAAAGCGGCGTTGGCAAGGTCAACAGCTTTTGCGGTTGAGAGATCTTCGTCAACAAGAGTCTGGACAATTTTGATACCAGGATTCTTTTCGAGCGAAGCATCCCAACCCATTTGCTGCAGTTGCACGAATGAGATCTGTGGCGGCCCGGTGATGAGCACCAGTTCGCCCTTACCACCCATGCACTCGATAATACGATCCATGGTCTGGGCCGCGTATCCAACCAAGTCGGGACCAACGAAACCAGTCTCGTACTCATCGGCCACCTTGTTCGCTGCGGAGAAGATCGGAATACCTGCCGCTGCTGCGCTCTGATAAGCGGGCACCATTGCGGCGGCATCAACTGGTGATGCAATGATCGCATCAACGCCGCTCGTGATCATGTTTTCGATCTGATTGGTCTGCTCTTCGGCGCTTCCGCCACCATCTGCGAAGATGATTTCAACGCCCAACTCTGCCGCCAGGTCGTTAACTCCTTCGAGCATTTCGACGAACAACGGAATCTGCTGCGAATAGAAACTGACCCCAATGGTGAGTGGCTCGTCTCCAGAAGCCGCTTCCTCCGCGGATGTTTCAGCAGCTACTGCCTCTTCAGAGACGGCAGCTTCAGCACTTGTTGCCTCGTCAGAACTGCTCGATGAGCAACCGGCAAGCACAAGAGTCATGGATAGGGCTGCTATTGAACCCGTCCATACCCGTCTATTTCTCGTTCGATTCATACCTTTTACTCCTTCAACTAGTTGGTTAATGCATGTATAGCTTTGTTCAGTGAACTTGACGTGCTCACCTCCTTCGCCTCAGAGCCTCGGAGGCTGCAGCGAGGACGAAGACTGTGCCGACCGCGACTTCCTTCAGCGCATAATCGACGCGCAAAATGTCGAGGCCGTTCTGCACGACACCGATCAGGAGGACGCCAAAGAACGTCCTGAGCATGGATCCCTCACCACCAAGAAGTGACGTGCCACCGAGAATTACAGCAGCCGTCGCATAAAGGGTGAGTGTCGTACTAATGCTCGGCTGACCCGCTTGTACTCGGGCCGTGAGCAGAACTCCGGCAAGCCCTGCGCAGAGTCCAGCTATGGCAAAGTTTGTGATACGCACCCGAGAAACAGGAACGCCCGAGAGGAAAGCTGCTTCCCTATTGCCTCCTACGGCAAATGTTCGAAGGCCATGGTTGGTGAAATGCAGCACAATTCCGCCAATGAGGAACGTCGCAAGCATGAACCACACCAAAGTCTGCAGACCGAGAAAATTCGTTGTTGCCAAGGCAGCGAAATCTTCCGGCAGTCCGGACACCGTGAGTCCATTAGTCAGCCACAACGCAAGCCCACCTGCAATAACTCCCACGCCTAGTGTCGCGATGAAAGCCGGTACTCGAAGGATTGCTGAAAGAAAACCGTTGACCAATCCAATAAATACCCCGCAACCAATACCAAGTGCAACGCCAAGGACCCAGTTGCCACCGAACCAATTCATGGTCGCTATGGCCGTGATGACCCCTGATACTGCAACATTTGCCCCAATCGAAAGATCTAAATCTCCACTTATGATGACGAATGTCGCACCGACCGCCGCGATACCCAGAGTCGAGATCTGCAACAAGATCTGGGCGAGGTTGCGCGAGCTGAGAAATACAGGCGAAGCCACAGACAAAATCACAAGCAAGATGATGATGATGGATGGAACGAAGGCTGCATCAAAAGGCACGCGCAGTTTGCGCCGAGAGGAACGGTCTATTGCAGTTGTATCCAAGCGTACTTCAGTCATTATAAACTCCTTGCTTCTCATCACTATCGATCATGGCCGCCATAGCTTGCGCAAGTTGGCCTCGGGTAACAGGATGGTCGCTGCTGTTGACGAACTCAGCAACAACTTCACCAGAGTGAATTACATAAATGCGATGAGCAATGTCTCTTACTTCATCAAGATCTGAACTTGAAAACAGGACGGCACCGCCAGACTTTGCAAACTCCACGAGGTACTCATGAATTTGTAAACGAGCACCTATATCCACGCCTTGGGATGGTTCCTGGATCACTAACAAAGTGGAGCCACGAACCTGCCATCGGCTGAGAACTACTTTTTGCTGGTTTCCCCCGGAAAGTGAACCGACCGCCTGGTCCGGGGAACTCCACCGAATATCAAAAGTTGATTGACAGTTGTCAGCCGCCTTGCGAAAGGCCTCGCGATGCACGAAAGGCCCGCCGAACCGACTCAGCGATGGCAGCGCGATGTTCTCCGCGGCTGAACGCTTCGCAACAATTCCTTGACCTTTACGGTCATCACTCACAAAGCCGATTCCTCTGCTCTGCGCATCGGCAGGTCCATGTAATTCAAGGTCAGCGCCATCAAGATAGATTGATGCACCCTTGGGAGTTGCAACTGCACCACCAGCAACTTTCATGATGTTCGGGACCCCAGAGCCGATAAGTCCAACGACAGCAACTAACTCCCGCTCGCACACTGATATGTCAATCTCAGTGGAACCCTCGCGCACCCTCAAACCTCGCAGTCGCATACGGACTTCGCCTGGCGCGTGGCTAGGACCTCGATGTTGCTCAACCGACCTACCTACAACGAGTTCTGACAGAGCCTCTCGAGAGAACTGGTCACGACTCAGAGTCCCTGCATATTCACCATCGCGAAGTGCCGTAGCTCGATTAGCCACTTCACTGATCTCCTGCAGGCGATGGGTTACCAGAATTATTCCCTTGCCATGCTCTCGAAGTCGGTCAATCATTGAGAGAAGTCGGTGCGTTTCCTTCGGTTCAAGCGCTGCCGTTGGTTCATCAAGGAACAGGTATTGCGGATCACTCTGAAGTGCGCGAGAAATCTCAACCAATTTTCGCTCTGCCGCATCGAGAGTACGAACTTCACGTCGAGGATCGACATCAATGCCGAAGTTCTCAAGAATTCCTTCGGCCTTTTCATTCATCCGGCGTCGCGACAGGAACCCGGCACGCGAGACGTCACCGACGGAAGCGGCACAAATGTTCTCCGCGACAGTTAGCCTTGGGAAGAGCTGGAAATCTTGGTAGACCACGCCGATCCCAGCAGCCTGAGCTTCGAGTGGACTTCGAAAGTTGTGACTTCTTCCGTTAACAACTATCTTCCCTGCATCCGGCATCATCGCACCCGTAAGAATCTTTACGAGGGTGCTCTTACCCGCACCGTTTTCTCCCAAGAGCGCATGCACTTCGCCAGCATTACACGTGAAATTCACAGATTTCAATGCAAGGGCATCGCCGAAAGCCTTGGTTACTTGCTCAGCAACAAGCGCTGCAGAGCTATTCATTGATCAAGCCACCTATGCGAAGAAGCTCCCACAACCGCCCCGGCGACAATGGAGTTTCCAGAATCAGACCGGCAATTTCTGGCACAGCGGCCGCGATCGCATTCCCAATGGCAACCGGAGCGACAATGGTTCCTCCCTCTCCGACACCCTTCATACCACCGGGAATGTGTGGAGCAGGTGTTTCAAAGTGATCCATCACAATATCTGGCACATCGCTGGCAAGTGGGATGAGATAGTCAAGAAACGTCGTACTGTTCGGCTGACCATTCTCTTCGTAGAGAACCTTTTCAAAGAGTGCAATTCCCAACCCCTGGGCAACACCGCCCGCAATTTGTCCATCAACAATCCGTGGGTTTACAACAACTCCACTGTCGTGGGCGACCCAGTAACGCTCGATTTGGACCTGTCCTGTGTCAAGATCAACTGCCACCGCCGCCGCATGAGTTGCATATGGGTAACTGATATTCGAGGGATCATGAACAAATTTGACTTCGAGATCCGGAGTCTCGCCTTCTGGCAACTTCCATCCCAGCCATGAATACTCAGCTAATTCCTCAAGGCTTATCCCGACCGATGAATCACCCTTGATGCACACTCGACCTTCTGTGATGACGAGGTCTTGGGCACTTGCTTCTAATCGGTGTGCGGCAATCCGCAATATTTTCTCACGGAGGGTATTGGCTGCCGTGACAACAGCACCACCTCCGACGGTCATGGACCTGCTGGCGATTGATCCTGCAGCGGAGTAGGGCGCCTGAGCCGTATCGCCTAGGTGAACACTGACTCTGTCCATCCCGACCCCGAGACAATCCGCCGCCAACTGTGCCAAGGTGGTTTCAATCCCCTGACCCATGCCCATGACACCTGACGAGACGAAGACACTGCCATCGGGCTCCATCCGCACGACGGCGGTCTCATAGCCACCGAGGCGGAATCCCACAATCTCCTGCATCACACTTGGCCCTAAGCCGGTGAACTCAACATGGGTGGCGAAGCCAATTCCTCGTCGAATGCGCGGATTCGGGTCAACGATGGGGACATGTGCCCGGACTCGATCTCGAACCATGGTCAAACTGCGGGCATAGTCTCCCGAATCGTATTCCTGGAATGTCGGCGTCAGATGAGGAAGCTCTTCGGAACTAATCACATTGCGAAGACGAAGTTCCAATGGATCAACGCCTAATTCTCGAGCAGCCTCGTCTACCAGCCGCTCTCTGACCCACGCCGCCTCCTGCATACCAAAGCCTCGGTAGGCACCGGTTGGGGTCGTGTTGGTAAAGACACCCGAGATCTTCGCTCCAGCATTGACCACCCGGTAGGGGCCCGGGAGCATGAGACCGGAAACCCTGAACGGGCCGGTTCCAACATTGGAGAAATGGGCACCTAAATTACCCGTCACCTTCGTGTGAATTGCCAGGAAGACCCCATCTTGCGTCATGGCAAGTCTGGCGTCATGAACGGCATCTCGGGCATGACAGGTCGCCGTGAAATGCTCGTTTCGATCCTCAACCCATTTGACCGGCACACCCAAACGAATGGATGCTAAGCAAACCATGACTTCGTCGGGGTACAGATGTTCCTTGGCTCCAAATCCTCCACCCACGTCACCGGAAATGATCCGGACCTGGTCGATTCTCAGTCGTAAGACATGGGCTAACTGGTCGCGAACGTGATGTGGGGTTTGGGTCGACATCCAGACGGTAAGAGTCTCGGTGCCAACGTTCCAATCAGCTAAAACGCCTCGAGTCTCCAAAGGAATCGGTGCGATCCTCGGAATCCGCAACCGTCTACTCACGATGATCGGTGCGGCGGCCATCGCCGCCTCCAGGACGTCAGGGTCATCACCGATATGGAAATCAACAGCAAGATTTGACCCGTGATCCGGATAGAGCAGGGGAGCATCTGCTTCAAGTGCTGCCAATGAATCAGCCACTCCCGGAAACTGATCGATGGTCATCTCAACTAATTCAGCCGCGTCTTCAGCCTCAGCCCTCGTTCTCGCCACGGTGATGCCCAGCGGTTGACCGACATACCTCACGGTCGTGTCACCCATTGGAAGGTGCAGGTGTTGTTGATCAGGGGCGATCCATACAAACGGAAGCGGCTCGGTAGCGGCTGCGATGTCGTCCGGACCCAAAACGATGTCTGCAGGTGATTCGCCAGACTCAAAACTGATCAACCGGCCGTGCGCGACCGTGCTGCGGAGGATGAACGCATGTAACGTTCCTGGCAGTGAGATATCGTCTACGAACCGTCCAGAGCCAGTCAGGAGTCTGGGGTCATTAACCCTTCGGACACTAGACCCAACAAGACTTGGGCGATGGGCGTCAATTGATGCGGTCATGATTCATCCTTCGTCGCAAAGTAGGCATGAATCGCGGTGCGGATATTTTGGTAGCCAGTACACCTGCACAAATGGCCAGAGAGAACTTCATCGCAAATGGCTTCTGCGGATGCACCTGAGCGCACCTCACCTTCAATCGACATGAGAATTCCTGGTGTGCAAAAACCACACTGCAGACCATGCTCACGCCACATGGCATCTTGAAGTGGGCTAAGTGAGCCCAAACTTCCCAATCCTTCAACCGTCTCGACGTTTGTGCCGTCCACCTGGACTGCCAAGAGGAGGCAGGACCGGACCGACTGACTATCGACAAGAATCGTGCACGAGCCACAGACACCATGCTCACAGGCAACGTGTGTGCCAGTGAGCCCCAAATCATCTCTCAAAAATGTCGACAGGAGTGTGCGCACCTCAACCTCTCGCGCAACCTGAACTCCATTTACGACGAGATTGATTGCCATCACAGTTTGCGGCGCGTTCATCGTGACTCCAATGCAAAGTTGCCCAGAATTCGTGTGATCAGTGTTCCAATGAGCCACTTGCGGTACTCAGAAGAAGCGTGCGCATCACCATTTGCGTGCAGCTCTTCGCGGCCGATTTTGCTCAGTTCTTTGATCAATGTTTCATCAAGCTCTCTACCTACGGATGCCTGCGCAACCTCACTCAGCACGACTGGTCGGTCAGATACGCCGACAGCAACAATTCTCATTTCGCGAACGACACCATCAACGATCTGTACCCCCGCACAAATTCCAGCAAGGGGGTAGTCACCGTGGCGCGGAGCTACCTCGTCGTATGCGAAGGTCCACCCAGTCCGAAGAGGGAATCGGACATCGACGACCATCTCATCTGGCTCTCGAGAGTTAGTAAACGTGGATACGATGAAGTCGTTCCAACCAACAATTCTTTCACCTCGGATAGACCTCAAGGTGACACTTCCTTCGAGGGCTGCCAAGACTCCCGGCAATTCAGAAGATGGGTCCGCGTGAGAAATATTGCCACCGATGGTCGTTCGATTTCGAATTTGCGGGTGACCAATAAATGCTGTCGCTCGGGACAGTGCGGGCAACGAGCCCGCGACCGTAGAGTTGGTGACAACATCAACGGCACGCGTCATGGCCCCAATTCGCAGTTCATCGCCGACGATGTCGATGCCTGCCAGACCCGGTATACGGTTGAGATCGATCAACACCTCAGGCCGAGCTAAGCGCAGATTCATGAGGGGGATCAGACTTTGCCCACCGGCTAAAAGGGTCGATTCATCACCGAACTCCGACAGATTCTGAAGCACTTCATCCAACGAGATCGCCGAAACGTACCGGAAAGCCCCTGGTCTCATCTCGTCTCCTGTCTTGGCGGTGCTGCAGAATATGGAGAACACTGCCTTCTGTATGACAAATAGTCAAGCAGATCGAATATTTGTTGTTGTTTAGTTACCCGAGGGCTCGTTTGGAGCTCCGCTTTTGAGCGGGAGTCGTGTGGCCATGGTCCTGGTTTCCAGGAACTCTTCCATGCCCGCAACCCCCCACTCTCGTCCTATTCCACTTCGTCGCATGCCACCGAATGGCATATCCGCAGATGTGAACTGTCCACCGTTTATTCCGACCATTCCGGCCCGAATGCGTCTGCCAACCTTTTCCGCTCTCTCGGCTGATGCTCCCCAGACATAGGCAGCCAGTCCAAATTCGGTGTCATTGGCAAGTTCAATCGCGTGTTCTACGGATGTATATGGCGTCATGACAACTACGGGGCCAAAAATTTCCTGCCGGGCAGCTTCACTGGATCCATCGTGATCCGCGATCAGTGTTGGTTCCATGAAATAACCGGGTCCGGGGATCGCATTTCCTCCACAAACAATCCGAGCTCCTTGATCAGCGGATCGACTGACAATTCCCACCACTTCGTTGCGGCGATCTGAACTGATGAGTGGGCCCAAGAAGGTATTTGGTGACCAAGGATCCCCCCAGTGAACCGCTTTCAGACCCTCAACCGCAAAATCCAAACACTGTTCAAATTGCTCAATCGGCACCAACATTCGGCTCGGCATGATGCAACTTTGCCCAGCATTAAACATCGCGATTCCCGCGGCAAATGGAAGAACGGCCGCGGCGTCTACGTCAGGAAGAAAGATTGAAGGGGATTTGCCGCCCAGTTCGAGGCACACCTTGGTGAGCTTCGAACTCGCCGCACGCATGACAGCCTCACCCGTCTGGGTGGAACCGGTGAAGGCGATGGCATCTACATCAGGAGACGATGTGAGAACTTGGGCAGTCTCCATCCTGGCCGATGGAAGAACTGCAACGACACCAGCAGGAATATCAGTTTCCTCAACAATGATGCGGCCCAGGATCGTGGCACACCATGGGGCCAAGGGCGAAGGCTTAAGGATGATGGCGTTCCCGCCCGCCAAGGCTCCACCAACTTTCGCAAGCATGAGCTCCACCGGAAGATTCCACGGTGTGATTGCTGCAACGAGACCCACTGGCTCACGCCAGAGCTGCCGGTGAAGCACCGCTCCGAACGTTGGCAGGTCACCCAACGGATCGGTGAATTCGTAAGTCTCAAGAAGATCCGAGTAAAAGGCAAGTTTCGTCACTGCAAAGTCAAACTGATCGGCAAAGGTCATCCGCGCAGGGCATCCGATCTCGGTGACGAGAGCAGTTCGGAAATCAGCCGCGTTGCGCTCAAGAGCCGAGCACAATTGTCGCAAACACTTGGCTCTAAATGCTGAGTCCGAAGACCACGTGGTATTGCTCAACGCTCGCCGAGCTGCAGCCACTGCGACCCGTGCATCATCAGGAGAAGCATCGGCAACCTCACCCACTTGTTCACCCGTGGCAGGATTTATGTTGATGAGTAGCCCTCCATCGGAGGATGGTCGTAACTCTCCTGCGACCATTAATCGGGATTCCATCCGGTCTAAGCCGACAGGTGCTACCGCACTGGCATCGAAGGGACCCAAAACGTCAAGCAAATTGCGGGAAAGATCGCTCACGTTGCAGATCTCGCGTCTTCGAGTCGAAACAAAGTTTGCGCGTTAGCACCCAGCACAGCGTGACGCGCATCTTCCGCTAACCCAAGTTCATCCACCATCGCCAGGTGGCGAGAAATTGGGAAAGGTACTGGTGGTCCATCGCTACCGAAGCACAACCGGTCAGCACCCACTGTCGCCAACGCAAGTCTCAGTGGATCAGAGCCATAGACGACCGTGTCGAGCCACAGCCGACGCACATAGTCTTTTGGTGGATGGGCGAGTCGAACCTCGCCCCACGGGCCAAGGGGTGCATAGTCACGTAGTTCGTGTCCAAAGTCCAACCGATCAGCAATCATGCAAATAGCTCCACCTGCATGGGAACACAAAAGATTTAGATTCGCATGGCGTTCGAGAACACCGGTTAAAATGGCCCGTGCAAGAGTTACTGTCGTATCGAGCGGCCTTCCGCACACCTCACTCAGCCTGTATTCCCCCATCAGCTCCTGCCCAATGACAGTTCCGCAAGGATGGATGAAAACCGGCACATCTAATTCAGTGACCATCACCCAGAATTCATCGGGCACCGTGTCCAAGTAGCGCCCTTGATCACTCGTCGGAACTGCAAGACCGACGAGACCAAGCTCGGATATGGCTCGGCGCGCCTCTGCAATGTGGTCATCACCGCGCCAAGGAACAACGGTACCCAATCCAATAAGCCGGCCATTCGATTGTCCACGAAGTCCTGCAGCAAAATCGTTGTATTCCCTCACCTTGGCGATGTCATTCACGTCAAGATCTCCGTACCAAATGTGTGGATCTGAGACGATGGCAATATCTACGCCACCCGCATCGAGTCGCGCGATTAAACCTTCAACGTCGAACATGTCATCGGGCATATGGCCAGCGCTTGCCCAACTTGAGGGGTAGAGATGAGCGTGTACATCAACAATCATGATTGTCCTCCTGGTTGAGATCTCCTCCTGGTTGAGATCGCTGCAGTGCCGCTGCAATGCTTCGCTCGAGCAGTACAGTTGCAGCTTGCACTTTCCACTCGTTTGCCTCCAGCGGATGAGCGCGGCGACACCATGACTCGGAAGCTGCACTTACATTTACCGCATTGAATTTGCGTCCCACCATCAGGCGCTCAGCATCATGTACCCGGTACGGAACAGGCGCCATTGCTCCAAGCACCACTCGGGCATCAGTAACCAAACCGTCCGCATCTGTTGCTACCGACACAGCTGCTGAAATCATGGCAAAATCACCGTGACCCCGGTTCAATTTTCGGTAGTCGTGGCCTGAGAACTGGTTGGTCTCAACGACGACGGAACGCAGGTACTCCCCATGCCCAAGCCGCACCTCTCCAGGTCCACTATAGAAATCAGCAACAGCCACCGAACGCT
>CAMAVT010000054.1 GCA_945861775.1 Bifidobacterium breve | reverse complement strand
GAGGTACGGACTATATCGGCGATGCTACGTCGTGGAATGTAGCCGCCAAAGAGGTCATGGATCGAATCGAAGACGGCAGACTTCACATTAATGTCGACAGTCAAGTGCCACTGTCGGATGTTGCCCGCCAGCACGAGCGACTTGAATCGCGAGCATCGACAGGCAAACTTCTTGTAGATGTTGCGCTCGCTACTCGGTAATTCTAATTGCGCCTACAGGGCAACCGTCGACAGCGCGTTCAACTTCGTCACGACGATTTTCCAACGATCCGTCATCTAATATGTGCGCTTTGCCGGTGGCATCATCGACCTCAAAGATTTCTGGTGCCTCAAAAGTACAGTTTGCATACGCCTTGCATAGCTTTGTATCAATTTCAACTTTCATGGCACCTCTCTCAATGTAGGAATGGAATCTCCGTGCTAGACAGGCGGTGCGTCGTGCACTCCAGGGTCTGGACGCCCCACAAAAGGTTCAGGGTCGCGAATATTTGCGGTACCCCACTGATCCGACCATTCAGGGGTCACCGGGTGAACCCGCGGCTTCCATGTTTCCCAATTATCAACAACCTGTAGAGCGGTGGTGTATTCGGCAACGAAACCTGACTGATCGCTGAAGTAGGCGAACGTGTTGTCTCCGGGACCATGGCGTCCTGGTCCCCACACACATGGCAAGCCAGATCTAATGAGTCGGCCAGATGCCCTTAAGTACTCATCGATACCCCTCGACTCATATGCCACATGGTTCAGCGAGACGTGTGGTGCAACCGCAAAGGCCATCGTGTGATGAACGTTGTTGTCACCTCGAAGGAATATCATTCTGTCAGCCAGTCGATCCGATACTTGCAATCCCAGATGCTCTCCGTACCAACGTGCTGCTGCTTCGATATCGGGTGAGTTGACTACCACATGCGACAGTTTTCCAGGGTGCCAGTCTCGTTCCTGCAATTCAACGGCCGACACATTCTCTACGTCAGACTTGATCTCAATGGTACGGCCTTCGTGATCAAAGAATCGGAATTCATATCCGCCACCCGGCGCTGCAGAAGTACCCGGCTCGCTGATCAATCTCACGCCGCTACCGCGCAACTTTGCTGCCAAAGAATCCACATGCTTCGCAGATGGAACTGCAAATGAAATGAGATCAACCCGATCAAACTCCGAAGCACGTAACCGAAGTATGTGCGGATCTTGTGTGGCAGGGGCACCAAAATACTGCAATCCAGTGTCACTCTCTCGTGGGCTGAGGCCCCATACGTCCTTGTAAAACTCCACCTGTGCAGCCAGATCACGAACTCCCAGCGCTACATAGCGAACGTGTGTTATCGCTGTAGGCGTCATGATTTCTCCTTCTTTTCACGGGGCGACACGTACTGGTACCCCAATTCCGCGCCATACACATCGGTTCTCCTGTTGGCAAATGGGTCAATGCCAAGACCGCGATGGCGCGCTGCAGAAACTTCAGCTACATCAACGTCCACGATCGTACACTCTTCTTGGTCGGGTGAGAGTGGTCCAGCGATGATTTCCCCAAATGGGTTTACCGCGACCGACCTGCCTAAAAAGGCAAGGTCCGACACAACACCAACTGTGTCAGCACACACAACAAAAACTTGATTCAGGTTTGCCTGAACAACCACGCCATCAATTTGTCCAATCCTCCCCGTCGCCGGGACCCTCTTATCGAATCCCGATACCCAAGCCGTAGGAACCGCGATGACTTCTGCACCCCGAAGTGCCATGATCCTCATCGCCTCTGGAAAGCGAAGGTCGTAACAGACCAACACACCCACTTCAACACCCGAAACGTTTGCGATGGGTAGACCGTGATCACCTGGCTCAAAGCATTCGTGCTCACGGCCAAACAAATGAAGTTTCCGGTAAATTGAAATGATCCGCCCGGAGGCATCAATCGTCACCGCGGAGTTGTAGAGGTTATCTCCTTCACGCTCAGCGAACCCGCCGATGACAGCCACCTGCTGCGTCCTCGCGGCTTCCACCCATGCAGATAACACAGGGCCTGGATCAGCTACCGATTCGGCAAGTGGTTCAAGGGCCCCACGATCTGGGATGTAGCCCGTAGCGGCAAGTTCTGGCAGAACAACGAGCGTTGAACCCTCTTGCGCGCAACGTTTAATGGCAGCACTTGTCGTCACGGCGTTCGCCAATGGTTCCAGAGGCGCTGAGCGCATCTGGACCATGGCTATCCGAAACGGTGACTCCACAGTGCGAACGTCACCCCTTCGGTAGGGTGAAGATTCCATCGGCCACTGCATCTACGACGTCATTTGGACCTACGTCGAAGAACGCCATGATTCGACAAGGACACCCTTCTCCACCTTCAATTTTCCAGGGGAAGGCACCAATGATGCAGCGCTTGTTCAAGATGGCCTCGATGTCTCCGCCGACATTTTCTGCGTGAATGCATCCGGCAGGAAAGGCGAGATGGTGCATGGGAAATAAATCCTCTTTGATTAGCCTGCCGGAGAGATGGTGCACGTACTCATATTCACCGAAGTATTCAAAGCATGTCAGTCCAACATGCTCTTCGAAGCGCTTAGCGATATCGGGGCGCATGTGTCGAATAGTGGTGTTCATGGGGTGGTCGCCGCTACCTGCGTCAATGCCCCACCAGGCGATCTCCATATCCATCATCCATCGAGCTAATTCAACTCCACCACCTGGATGCATGCAGAAATATCGCACAAGATCCTGCTGTGGCTGACCGGTGTAGTACTTGTGCCAACCAGTGTGCACAATGATGATGTCGCCCTTCTTCACTTCCACTTTGGACAGAATGTGTTCTGGCGTGATGACGTCCCAGTCACTCAGAACATCAGACAGGTCGACGACAACACCCTCGTGAATGAGTTTGGTCAAAGGTAGCGAAGCCATGTCAGCGCCGCCGTCAGCAGCATGAATCGGTCCATCGAGATGCGTCCCTGTGTGCAAAGAAGTTTCAATTCGCTGTGACACAATTCGGTTCGTTTGAAGTGTCTGCGTGTAATAAATCTTGCATCCTGGGTAGCCGACCCAACCTGGCGTGTGCATTCCCCAATTGTGGGAAAGGTCAACAATCTGCATAACTTACTCCTTTTTCTCTTAGCGCATTACTCGAAGGGAAGCGACGTCGGGAACGACGGCGCCAGCATGGTTTGAACGGGCAGCTTCAACGAGGTAGTAAGCAAGGACGAGATCCTGCTCCACACTCCCCACTGACTTAAAAATTGTTAGTCCGCTAGCCGCCGGTTCCTCTGCGAGATAACGGCCCAGCAGTATTGCTGAAGCAGCATCCCATCCTTGCGCCGTGGCCTCGATACAATCACCCGACTCGTGGGTGGCATCAGGTGTGTCGACAATTGTCTGAGTTGCCGCCAAGAAGACATCCCCGAAGAGCTCGCGGTGAACCGGCTGCGTCGATCCAATTGCAGCAATCATTCCTACATTGGCTACCTGACCTGCCGTAAGAAATGGTTGATTGTGGGATGAGGTTGCCACATAGAGCACATCGCATTCAGCCACTGCGTCATCTTGTGTTGACCGTGCAACAACTTGGATGCCGAGCTCCTCGGACATCTCCTCGGCGAATGCCTCGCGGTTTGCAGCCGTTGGACTAAATACAGACGCAAAAGAAACATGCACGGAACCGGCAATCGCTCGCAAACCCTCACGGGCTTCTTCACCAGACCCAATCAAACCCACACGGATCGGGCGGCCATTAGCCCAATGGCGAATTGCTACCGCCGCGGTTGCTGCCGTGCGAAGACTTGTGATGCGTCGTCCATCAACGACGCCGAGGATCTCTCCCGTAGATTCACGATATAGATGTACGTGATAACGAACGTCTTGCCCGACACGGTGAAACTCTTTGTACCCGAGAAGATCAAGATCTGTCACCATGCCGGCGAGTACTCGCATCCAGGCAACCGGGCCATTCACTTGTACGCGCCCAGTCACGATGTTGCCCCGAGTCAGAAGAAGTGCAGCTTCCTCTGCCGCAGCCAAAGCCACGGGGACCGTAGCAAGACGATCAACTTCGTCACCGTTTACGAGAAGCATTGAGCCATAGTCACTCATCGGGGGTTCCTTCCGCTATAGAAGAGCGCGTCATCATCGCCGGTCACATCGAGTCCTGAAGTTACGGCCGCATTTCGCAAGACGGCCATCTGTGCCGCACTGATTCGCATGTGCGGCTGCCTAATTGGTCCGCCATTGAATCCGTTTAGCCACCCCTGATATTTCCAATGCATTCGTGGAACAAGCCCGCTATTTGCAACCAACGGCGTACACACCGTTGAGTGCGCCCGACGAGCAGGGGCGACACGCCAGTACAGATCCATTCCCTCATTCCACGTCGCAGGGTCGCTAAGAAGAGCGAGCATCTTCGGGACTACAGGCCCCATCCATTCATAGTTCGACGTTCCCATGAACCGCATGCCATAATTAGCAATCCAAGCTGGCGCGTTAAATTCGAGTGGGTCGGTCACCACAACTTCCTCATTGAACCGCTCAAAAACTGCCGCTATGCCGCCAACGCCAGGGCCTCCGACCTCATTTTTGATCGCTACAACCTGGGGGATCTCGTCCACCATCTGCTCGAGAAGGAACATTGGGAAGCCCGCGGCGTGCAACCGACCAAAGTTCCACTGGTCCATAGCGAAAACGATCATGCCGATACCGGATTCATCCGCGACACGCTTTGTGAAACCGAATACATCATCATGCGAAGTCGGATTGAAATACAGGGGATACGAAGGCATCACGAGGTCTACCCCTGCTTCTGCACCCATTACTGCCGCTGCGACCGTGCTCTGCAGTGTTGGTTCTGAAGCCTGCAAAACCGTCACCAATTGGTCGCCTGCCTCATCAATTACGATGCGGGTAAATTCCGCGAATTCGGCTGGTGTTGTCCCGCACTCGGAGATGATCAATACGCCGGACATGCCCAACTCGATTTCACGACGTACATCAAAGCGAATAGCTTCCTCGTTCAGTGACTCGAGTGAAGAAGTAAAGGTCGGCTGAATACAGCCGCAGCAACCTGTCAATGATTCCAAAGCCCACGCGCGTGCATCACCTTTGTTGTACTTGGTCGTCATGAAGACGTCTCCCATCGTGCAAATTGGGCAAGTTCCCCTGCAGCCGTAATTGCCTCTTCAAGACCCACTGACATTGGTGCCGGCAGTTCAAGTTCTTCTAGTATCTGTCTCACGACCATTGTCGTATGTTCGTCACCGACAACAAGGACTGCACACAGTGGCACCGTTCTCAGCACAGTCTTCGCGATGATGCCAAGATCCTCGGCATCTCGAGGGTCTTCGGCCACCAGGCATACAAACTGAGGGGTTCCCATTACTTGTAATTGGTGAGCTAGCGCGTGCGAGGTAGCTGCTTCATCTGTGGCATCGACTAAAAGCGTAGTTCCGCCAACCTCGAGGACTTGCGGAACAACTGCCACGAGTTCCTCACGATCGCTCCATACGAGAGTGACTTCTCCGGGCACGACCTGCGAAAGGGCCACGAGTGTCTCAAGCCCGCCTCCACAAGGTCTGCCAACAACGAGTGGTGTCATGAGGCACCTGTTTCAGGTCCGAGCGGATTCTCCAGAGCCATCCCAACTTCAATTGCGTCTGACCACGTCAATGCCTCGAGTGCTATCGCATCAAGGCGAACAGTGGACTGCTTCCCCATGGAACGGATCTGCAACCGCTCTCCGTTTCGGGTTGCTACCTTGCGGACCTCTACGGATGCGAATTCATTCGAGATGATTATCCGCACTGAGTCCTCAGTAGCCTCAGAATTGTTCACATTGTTCGCGTTCACAACATGATCCGAAGCTGAGGGAAATCAATCACAACTTGGTCAAGAACGACCCAACGTCGAGTCAATCGGTAACCATCGTCGACCACGCTTATGGCATCAGTTCGTTCACCCGTAAGGAACTTAGGCGCATCAGATTGGCGCGTACCGACAAGCATCACATTACTGCGTACATCGAGGATCTTTGGATCATCGGTTCGACGGACCCGGATGTTGCTTACGAAATGGCGAAATCTAACCGGTGGGTTCTCCGCCCAAGACAATTCGTAAAGGTCTAGGTCAAGACGGCGAAACCACTGCGACTCAAGAGACCACTTAGATTCATCAATTAACATCGAACGTGAATCGAAGTGTGGTGAGAACGGGTTATCGGGCGTTCGAGGAACCGGTACCTGATACGTGAATTCGTCATCGACCAAAGAGAGCCACTCTGCAAAATTACGTGAATCAATGGCCTCAGCCTCGTGTGCGAGAAAAGCCGCCACAGCGGCATGCTCTTCGGGCGAAGCCCACACCTGAGAAATTTCCGCAAACGGTGGCGCAAAATTCGAAGTCACGAGACAACCTCGTTTTCGCCCATCATCACAGCCCATTGTCTGTGGAACGCACGAAGTGTCTTCTCCGTCTTATCGCCATCGACAGCATCTCCGGGCCAGCCGACTTCGCTTGGAGTCTTTGGATTCTGCAAACCACCAAGGTAGGTGATTGGTTTATCACGGGCAATTTCGCCAACAGAAGCCTCAGAAATCCCGACAAAATTTTCGGTATCATCAATTTCGAACATCCCTGAAGGACCATTCGTCCTCAAATATGCTTGCGCAGATAATCGCCGCCACTGTGGATCCGCATTGCGTGGTTGTAGCAAGAACCATAATTGCTCACAATGCGTTGCGGAGATTGGATATCGAACAGTAATCCGAAAGTAGCGGGCATGAAGGCCTGGGCCGTCGACATTTGTCTTGAAATTCTCAATGAAAGACATATTGGGGAATACGGACCCGTGACAGACAGACAACGCAGACATCACCTGTTGCTGCCCTGGACTGAGGTTGCGGTCAAACTGTTCCCACATGTCTTCGGGATATCCCCAATACTGATTACTCTCAATTTCCACCGGAAGACGCTGAACCCGAATGGTATGGCCGTTGCCGCAATCGACAGTGCGCCCGGTAAAGCGCGGCGTAACGACGTCGGTGAGTTTTTCTAGATCCTTGGGTGTGGCAAAAAGTCCCAGTTCAACGGCTGTGGCGTGTGTGACCATCGTGTGGTAACCGTCTCCGGAAAGGTTCTCGCCTTCGGTCTTCCAGTTTGCTTTCACGATATTGCGGACAGGAGTTCCGACTACTTCAAGTCCATCGTCAAATTTACCCATGATTGCTTCCAGATACCAGGTCAGATCGCCCAAGTACTCGCGAAGAGGAACCGCGTCTTGATCCCACGTTGCGAATATCATGCCGAGAAACGTGTCGACGTGTGCTGGCGCGAAAAGCTCCAATTCGGATTTGTCTATTCCACCAGGGCCATACACATCAGGTTGGTACGTCACTCCCCGAAGAACACCTGTATTTGCATAGGTCCAGCCATGGTAGCTACACCGAAAATGCGAGGTATTCCCTTCATCCGCGCGACACAAGGGCACACCTCTGTGCCGACAGGTATTCAGAAAGACTCGATTGACACCATCTTCACTGTGAACAACGATCACCCGGTCGCGGCCCATCCGCCGCTGAACGTAATCGCCTGGCTCAGGGATCTCACTATCGTGGGCCAGGAACTGCCAAGAGTGCTTAAAAACACGCTCCAACTCACGGGCAAAGACTTCTTCGTCGCCCCACGTCCTACGCAGAACGGAAACGGGCCTGTCAGCCTCAATCACGTTTGCCTCCAGTTCATTGCGTAGCCCTCACGACATTATGGCAGAATTGTCTTCTGTATGACAGAATAAAGCAACTTTAGAGCGGAGGACCATGATCAAGCACGGTGATCTACCTTGGCTAGCGCCCTCGGAGCTCAGTTCAGATGCTACCGCCGTCTACAACTCCATCGCGGGTGGGCCGAGGGCCGCGGGACCTCAACACTTCCGATTAACCGACTCGAATGGGCGCTTAGAAGGACCATTCAATGCCATGGTGGTCGCACCGTCTATCGGTGGCCCACTCCAAGAACTGGGATCAGCAATCCGATACCGAACTCTCTTGACTGATCGTGCTCGGGAAGTTGCCATCCTCACTCTCGCCGCCGAACTTGCCAGCGATTTTGAATGGTACGCACACGCACCTATTGCTCGGGCCTGCGGAATCTCGGACACAGACATCGACGCGATTCGTCAGGGAAACGAACCGCAGGGACTCGACACGACTGAAGCTCTGGTCTTACAAGTGACACGTTCCCTCGTTAGGGACCGCGATGTCACACCGCAACTCGCCGAAGAGTGTCATACTGTATTTGGATCCGATGGGTTCGTTGAACTTGTGGTACTCGTGGGCTACTACCAGACGCTTGACCTCACACTCCGCGTGTTCCACACTCCACTCCCTGAAGGAGTGAAGCGACCATTTTAGAAAGTGAAGCCCAATGATCGCTAAAGTCAAGGGGAACGGCGCACCGGTGGATCTCGTTTTGCCTCGAATCAGGACTGCCTCCCTCGCGGACCAGACTACGAGTGCACTTTTGGATGCAATCTTGGAGCGCAAGTTCCCAGGCGACCGGCTTCCCTCCGAGCCCGAACTAGCGGAGATGCTGAATGTCAGCCGAACAACATTGCGTGCGGCGCTTCAGTCGCTAGAGCGCCTAGGCATGGTGAGTCGCGCCCCGGGTCGTGGCACAGTGATTCGTACTCACATCGGACGCGAGAGCATCATCTTGCAACGCCTCATTGGCTTTAGAGCGATGCTGAAAGCTGCCTATAAAGATGTACAAGTGGTCGGGAATTACCACCGAGAGGAAAGTCCCGGACCAGATGCGACTCGAGCGTTGAAACTTTCCAAAAACACACCCGTTGTAGCGACTTCAAAGACTTTTTTTGCCGATGGTCAAGTCGCCCTACATATTGAAGACGAGATTCCATTCTCATATATCTCAACTGCAACCCAAGAGGCCCTGGGTGATGGTCGGGGCTATGACTTTGATGGTTCCATCTTTGCTTTTAGTCAAACATGGCCAGGGCGAACAATTGATCATGTCGTAGTTGAAATTGTGCCGGTGGTCGTCCCTGATACCAAAGACTTCCCATTAAATCTGGCACCGGGAACGCCTTACATAATGCTGCTAGAGACGCACTACACCGCTCAAGGAGAACCGGTCGCCTTCTCGCAAGTGCACGTTGACGATCACTACATCAGGTTTCATGTTGTCCGACATAACTAGAGGCACCGCAGTAGTCACGGGTGCGGCTCAAGGCCTTGGTCGAACTTTTGCTGAAGCACTCGCAGCAAGCGGCCACGCTATAGCGATGCTCGATCTAGCCGACTGTGACGTGACCCTCGATGCAATTGAACGTGATGGGGGCGTAGGTATCTCATTCGTTGGTGATGCTGCGAATCCCGCCGACGTCAGTGCATTTCGTGACGTGGTCCAGGACCGACTCCCGCCAGTACGGGTGCTCGTAAATAACGCTGGCATTTCACCTTATGTGCCATTTTCAGAGACCTCGATTGATGATTGGCACCGCGTCATGCGGGTCAACCTGGACAGCGCATTCCTGCTCACACAAGCTTTTCTCGATAACCTCATCACGAGCGGGGCTGGACGAATAGTCAATCTGACATCCACTGTTGTCTGGGACATGCAAGTTAAGAATATGAGCGCGTATGTCACTTCCAAAGCCGCTCTCGTTGGGTTCACGCGTGCTCTCGCTAGCGAACTGGGTGTTCACAACATCACCGTCAACTGCATCGCTCCAGGGATTGTGCTCACTCCTGATATCGAAGAGCGGGTGAGCACCGAGAATCTCGAGGCGTATCGGGAGCGCCAGGCCATCAAATCACTAGCTCGACCAAGTGATCTCGTCTCGGCACTCGAGTTCTTGGTGAGTGAATCTTCTGGCCAGGTGACCGCAACCGTGTTGCCGGTTAATGGGGGGCGAGTTTCCTGGTGACGGTAAACCGGATGGGGATTCGGGGAATTGATCACGTTGGGATCACGGTCCCGAACCTTGATGAGGCAATTGAATTCTTCATTCAGATTTTTGGCGCGAAGGTGCTCGTTCGCCACCCACCATACACACCGAATCCAGAAATAAATGTGAAGAATTTTGCCCGGCATCCCGAGACCGCGGTCAATGGAATTGCACTGATCGAAATTGCGGGGAGTCTGCTTGAGCTTCTGGAATACGACGCTCCCGATAAGCGTGAGGAATTCCCGCGAACATCGGATTCTGGGGGACACCATGTTGCGTTCTATGTTGAAGACATGGACGAGGCCCTCGATCAACTCCGGAATGCTGGGGTCGAAATTCTGGGTGACCCTCTCCCTTTTGCCGGCGACGAATCAGGACCGCGAGCCCGCTTTGTCTATACCCGTGCCCCGTGGGGACTCTTCATCGAATTGGTGACGTACCCAGAGGGCAAGACTTACCAACACCGCTGAGCGAACATTGGCTATCGCCTATTTCCTAGTACCTATTTCACCGCATTGAAATACATCAAATCCGTTGCGCTGACCTTGCCACTCAGATATTCTCGCAACAACCTTGTAATACAAAACTCAATCTCCCTTGGAGGAACAATGACCCGCCCATCGACCCGCATGTCCCGAAAGTGGATTCCCTTAGCAATCGCCGCCGTGGCTAGTCTCGTTCTGACCGCCTGCGGTGGTTCGGCAGATTCGTCATCCAGCACTGGCGGCTCCGAGGGAGTCACTCCTGTTTCACTGACCGCTGTTATTGCCGCTCCCAGCGGAATTGCGTTCTATCCCCCCATCGTGGCACAGGCTAATGGCTATTTCGACGGGGCAATCGACCTGACCGTTGAAGCTGCGGACGGTTCCGGAGCCGGTATGCAACAGCTCCTCTCGGGTCAAGCAGACATTTGCATCTGCAGCCCTGGCCCAGCGCTAAAGGCAGTCGAGGAAGGTGGGGACTTAGTCTCGGTTTACACCTTGTACCAGTCTGACGTATTCGCTTTGCAGACAACACCAGATTCAGGAATCAGCACGGCAGAAGATCTGCGTGGTAAGGTCATTGGCGTCGACTCCCTTGGCGCCGGTGCGGAGTCCTGGCTGGTGCCGCTCATGTCCGCACAAGGCCTTGAGCCAGGCGTCGACTATGAAATCCTCGCGACCGGCCCAGGTGCTGCGCCCCTGACAGCTTTCGAGCGCGGCGAGATTCAAGCCTATGCAGCTGCCTTTATCGACACAGCGGTTCTGCGACTTCGCGGCGCGGAACTCATCCAGGTCGAACTCCCCGGTTCAGAGATTTTCTTTGACGCGGTCTACGTAATGAAAAAAGAATTCGTCGATGCAAATCCTGATGTGATTAAGGCTTTGGGACGTGGAAGTGCCATGGCGACAGTTTTCGGAGCATCTGATCCCAAGGCCGTTCTCGACATCATTGGTGCGCAATATCCTGACGAAGTCACCGATATGCCGTTTGCGGAGGCACTGCTAGCTGAGACACAATCCTTATATGCGCTCCCGTCATCAGCCGATGGGCAGTGGGGCTATTCAGTTCCTCAACGTCACGATGCCCTCATTGCGGCTTTCGTAAGTCAGGGTTACCTCACTAAGCCTGTTTCTTCGGACTTCTTCGACAACGAATTTGTCCCTGACTACAACCAGTTCGATTCAGCGTCTCTAAGTTGAGCGTTATGGACTCCCCCGCAGTCAATGTCGAAGGCGTCACCAAAACCTTCATTACTAAGTCAGGTGACGTCACGGCATTGCAAGACATTTCTGTAACTCTTGTCGCGGGGGAGTTCATTTCTCTTATTGGTCCCTCCGGATGTGGAAAATCCACGCTGCTGAACATCATCGGTGGACTCACATCAGCCACCTCAGGAAAGGTATTGGTACACGGAGCGCCTGTCACGGCTCCGCCAGAAGAGGCTGGGATGATGTTTCAGAAGCCTGTACTGCTCGAGTGGCGCACAATTCTCAACAATGTTCTCCTACCCATCGAATTAAAGAGCGGGAAACGCGAGTCAGCGAGACACGTTAACAAAGCCATGGAGTTGCTCACCGCAGTTGGACTCGCAGATTTCGCAGGAAAGTACCCGCACGAACTATCCGGTGGAATGCAACAACGTGCCGCTATTTGTCGAATGCTCATCAGCGACCCTCAATTGCTCCTTCTCGATGAACCTTTCGGTGCACTCGATGAACTAACGCGTGAGCAGTTGAATCTGCAGCTCGACCGCATTGTGGAAGGTGTGCATAAAACAGCGATACTCGTTACACATAGCATCTCTGAAGGCACATTCCTATCCGACCGCGTTCTCGTCATGAGCGCCAGACCCGGCCGTGTCATTGGCGTTGTGAATGTCGACCTGCCTCGACCGCGAACACTTGACATGATGCAGACCGGGGAGTTTCTCGACCTCACCAACAGGGTTCGTGCACTTCTTGAATCCGGACATGACTTCGGTGAAGAAAGGATTTCCGCTTGAACTCCCAGCCTGTCACGATGGAGTCCACGAAGCTCGCCGATCGACGATCCATTTGGGAGCGAATACCCCGTTGGCTCTCTCTGTCCGGTTTCTTGATTGCCGTACTCGTGCTGTGGCAACTCCTGGCCAATTCGGGTTGGGTCTCTCCATTCATCTTGCCCACACCCGCTTCAGTCTTTGATGCGCTGCTTTCATTCTGTATCTCGGTCATTGAGGGTGGCGCACTTCGTCAGGCTCTCTTGATCACTGTCGTAGAGGCCCTTCTCGCTTTCGTGCTTGCAGTGCTACTCGGTGTCAGCTTTGGATTCATCGTCGCAGAGTCTGCATTCGGCCGAATCGTTTTACTCCCCTTCCTTGTTGCCTTGAACGCGGCCCCCAAGGTCGTTTTTGCTCCAGTGTTTATCGCTGCGTTGGGATTTGGGATTGGCTCAAAAGTCGCGCTCGGCGCCTTCATTGCCTTCTTTCCACTCTTAGTAGATACAGCAGCTGGCCTTGCCACGACCGATCGTGACAAAGCGCAACTATTCCGTTCGCTGCGCGCATCGAGAATGCAAACTTTGCGTATGTTGCAATTACCCGCCTCCCTTCCGTTCATCTTTGCCGGAATGAAGACAGCATCTGTATTGGCTGTCGTGGGCGTGGTGATCGGAGAGTTTCTTGGTGGCGGACGAGGACTTGGCCAACAGACGAAGATCGCTGGTGATCTACTTGCCACCGATCGCGTTTATGCCTACGGATTTGTCCTTGCAGTCTTAGGCTATGTCTTCTTTGCGGCAGTTTCATTTGCCGAGCGCCGAATTGTTTTCTGGCA
>CAMAVT010000053.1 GCA_945861775.1 Bifidobacterium breve | reverse complement strand
TACATAACGAAGGGGCCGATTTTTTTAACTCGGCCCCTTCGTTAATTTTTAGTTGCGTGGTGATCAGTTGTTATGCAGCTGCCCGATTCTTTGCAGCTTCTTTTCCGGCAGCGATTGAAGCTTCTTTGTTAGGGATGAAGCTTTCAAGTGCTGGGACAACGCCCGCGAGACCGAACTCGATGGTGATTACTTCAATGTCGGTTGCGCCCATGGCTCCGGCGAATTGGCTCAGAAAACCTGATGCGTAATCCCAGCCGGCTTTAGGGCTTCCCTGTGCGTAGCTTCCACCCTGGGCGACAACGAAAGTTACTTTCTTGCCGGCGAGGGTGGCTGTTCCTTCGTCGAAGACACCAGGAATGACGATGCTGTCGATGTATGCCTTGAGCACTGACGGGACACCGTAGTTCCACAGTGGCGTTGAAATCAGAATCTCATCGGCTCCTGAGATTTCTTCAATGAGGTACATGCGGGCGCCCCATTTGGCGGCCATTGGCTCACTGCGATCGGCTTCGGCTACGTAGCCGGCTGACAGTGCTTCAACATCGAGGTGGGGGACGGGGGTTGTGTTGAGGTCGCGGGTGATCACGGTTCCGTCAGCATTCGCTGCTGTCCAGGAAGCGACGTATTCGGCTGAAACCGTGCGGGAAAGTGAATTTTCAGCCCAGGGGCTTACTTCAATGTGTAAAAGTGTTGACACGGGTACTCCTCTAATAAGTTAGTTGAACGATCAACTAACTGTACTACAGGCTGAAATGCTCCACAACGGCGGGCCCATCAAAGTGAGGTCCAATGATCGTTCGCCATTGGGTGAACTGATCGGATTCACGGAACCCGACCGTGTGGTCCTCGAGGGTTTCCCAATCAACGGTGAACATATAAACATTAGGTCGTTCAACGCACCAGCCAACCTGAACGAATTCGATGAACCCCTTCACCTGCGGGAAAATCTCGGCAACTGCGCGATTGAGATCAACGATGAACTGATCATGTGCATCTTCTTTAACGACAACCTGTGCAACTTCACGAATCATGGTGAACTCCAATCGATAGGTTAAATAAATGTTCTAAAAACTCCAGTCTTGGGTGAACATGTCTTCTTGGATTGTCATGCGCAGAGGATTCATGCGCAAGATTCCTGGCGCACCGTGCAAAACATTTTGAAGCCCGTGCATCAAGTCGGCAAACCCAGAGGTTTGTCGGTGTTCAATCTCAGCGTCTTCACTGGAAAATACTTCAAAAAGCCAAACGGTGTCCTGCGTATCAGGATCGGTCAGCACCGTGAACACCTCGGTTCCAGGCTCCTCGTCGATTCGATCGACGTACGTGTTGAGCAAATCAAGGAGTTCAGTTCGTTTGCCTTCGGCAACATTAAGCCGAACAAGTAAAGCTTGTCGGCCAGGGAGTAAACCATCATGCAACATGTGGTTCACCAACCCTGAACTTATTTGGCACTGTTCTCACGTTGACTATTTTCGAGATACCAGTCGTAAGTGGCGGCAAGACCGTCACCCAATGTGATTGAGGGATACCAACCAAGGGCATTGATTCGACTGGTATCTAACAACTTACGCGGCATCCCGTCAGGCTTACTGGAGTCCCATTCGAGCTCACCCTCGAAACCAACAATTGCCGCAACGGTCTCCGCGAGTTGACGGATGGGGAGGTCATCACCCCAACCGATATTTATGGTTTCATGTGAATCGTAATTTTGTAACAGCATCAAACACGCACCTGCTAGATCATCGACGTGTAAAAATTCGCGTCGAGGTACACCTGTTCCCCACAGTGTTACCGACTTGGCGCCACTTTCCTTTGCTTCATGAAAGCGACGGATGAATGCCGGAAGCACATGTGATGTCTCCAGATTAAAGTTGTCACCTGGCCCATAAAGATTTGTTGGCATCGCCGAAATCCATTTACGCCCGTATTGGGTACGAAAAGCTTCGACATAAAAAATCCCAGCAATCTTTGCCATTGCGTACGCCTGATTGGTTGGTTCAAGCGGCCCGGTCATCAAACTTGACTCACGAATTGGTTGCGTTGCGTGTCGAGGGTAAATGCAACTGGAACCTAAGAAAAGCAGATTCTGCACGTCTGCTGCGTGCGCAGCATCCATGACATTTGTTTGAATCAACATGTTGTCTTTAAGGAAATCAACGGGGTACGTCGAGTTGGCCATGATGCCACCGACTCGAGCAGCCGCGTCAATCACAATGTCGGGCTTTGCTTGGGTGATTGCATCCATTGTTTCTTCGCGGTCGCGCAAATCGAGTTCACTCGATGTCCATCCAACGATCTCCCCAACACCAACACCTTCGAGGGCTCGAACCAAAGCGGACCCAACGAGCCCACGGTGCCCGGCAACATAAACCTTCATATCGCCCCAGGAAATCTCACTCACCCCGAGATTCTGGCACAGACGCAGATTTGTGCGGCCATGTGTGTGAATACACGCTCAGTAAAAAACCCTGGAGATACGCTAAGGCCGTGGTAACAATTGGATCCCTGTCATTTGGCGGTAAAGCAAAGACCCCGCTTCCCCCCAGCAAGTACCGCATGGGCGGGAAACATTTCAAAAATGACAAAGCTTTCATCAAGACAGCGGTGCGTGACGTCAAGCGTCTCGAGAAGTATTGCGACCTCAACCCAAACTCCTCACTACTCGACTGGGGCTGTGGCGCTGGCCGCCTAGCAATCGGTGTGAAGGAATATTTCCCATCCATCAAGGATTATCACGGGGTAGACGTCCAGCGCGAGCTCATCGACTGGGCCAACTCGAATTTGGCCGGCGAAGGCTATCGATTCACCTATGTAGATGTCAGTAATGAGCGTTACAACCCCGATGGTTCACCCGAGCGAACCCTCAGCGCTGAGCCGCACAGCGTGGATGTTTTCTACGCCTACTCAGTTTTTAGTCATATGAATGCGGTGGACACCGCCGGGTATTTAGAACTTCTCGGGCAAACACTCACCCCAACCGGAAAAGCATTCGTCACCTGCTTCGTCGAGGAAGACGTACCCGAGTGGGATGAAAACCCCGCTGGATACGGGCCACTTGAGTGGAAAGGCCGGCTGCACTGCACCCGGTTCTCCCGCCAATACTTCGAATCCCTCGTAAACGCGGGTGGGTTGGCCGTGGACCGATTTGAATACGGCCAGGAAACAGATGGTCAAAGTCTGTATATCTTGCGACGTCGTTAAAGGACCGCTTGCCCGCGTACGCACTGGTAGCGTGTGAGGGTGAGCATCGAGAGGCCGGATCCTGCTGTTGAACAGGGGAACGATCCAATCAGTGACACGGGAACCTGGCGCCGAATTGCCCGAGAGGCTCACACGACCCAGGGTTGGGCAACGACTGATCGGCATCGGGATCGACCACATGAGCCCCGTGACCCATTACGGGTGTATGCAACCCGCGCTGTAATTTTCGATTCAATTGCAATTTTTGCGGCGGCAGCCACCGGGTTTGTATTGAGGTGGACGATCCCTTACAACCTGGACATCTCTGACCGCACCTACGTCTATTTCGCGCTCGTCGTTGTCGTTTCGTGGATCATCGCATTAGTGGTGCGTGGCGCCTATGACACTCGGGTGCTCGGAGCAGGCTCTGAAGAATTCAAACGGGTCGTCACCGCATCTGCTGGGCTTTTTGCTTTGGTGGCCATTGTCGCGTTTGCTTTAAAGCTTGACCTCTCCCGCGGTTTCGTCCTGATCACTTTTGTTGTCGGAATGATTTTCCTACTCGGAGAACGGTGGGGGTTACGCACCTGGTTGCGCCATGAACGCAGATACGGAAACTATTTACATAGAACGATGGTCATCGGTGAAGGGGATCGACAGCAAGAAATCGTTGACATGTTGGACCGTGATCCTGTTGCCGGATTCACTGTCGTTGACGTTTCACAGGAACCCGCAGAAGACTGCACCGAAGAGCAACTTGTTCGTTGGTTAGACGAAGTCATGGCACGCATTGCCATCAATGACGTGGATACCGTTGCTATTGCCGGCACACCGCTTTTAGGCCAAGACCTCATACGTCGATTGTCGTGGCGGCTTGAAGGACCACGTATTGATCTGTTGGTTGCACCGACACTCGGTGATTTTGTTGGTCCACGCGTCACCATGCGCATGCAAGCAGATCTTCCACTCATCCACCTTGACGAACCGCAGCTCACCGGATCAAAGCGAGCAATTAAACGAGTATTGGACCTTATCTCGGGTGTCTTGCTCTTAATTCTTTTCCTGCCATTCATGGCATTTGCCGCCGTGGGAACTTTCTTCTCCAGCCGAGGACCAATCTTCTACCGCCACCAACGAATTGGGCGTGGCGGTGAAGTCATTGATGTTGTGAAATTCCGGACCATGTATGTCGGTTCAGATGAACAACGTGAGCAAGTTATCGGTATGCCTGATGAAAATATCGGCCATCGGTATCAAAACGATCCACGCATCACACCCTTTGGTGGAATTCTGCGTCGCTGGTCAATTGATGAAATGCCCCAAATCATGCATGTGCTCAGGGGAACCATGTCCCTGGTGGGCCCACGCCCCGTCTTACTCGACGAGATACCACTTTTTGGCGACGCGGATCATCGTCGGCACCTCACCAAGCCCGGCTTAACCGGATTGTGGCAGGTATCTGGGCGCAAAGCGGTTGACTGGGATGAGCGGATGCGACTGGATTTGGACTACGTCGAGCATTGGTCCCCGGCCTTGGACCTTGTGATCGTTGCAAAAACAGTGAAAGTCGTAATTACCGGCAGCGGAGCGTATTAATCCTGCACCGGAAGGGCCCAATTCGGGCCGTAGAGTTTTGATGTAATCGTTAGTCGAAGTAGGCAATTGGAAAGAGGCCGCCGCCGCTCACGTCGTCGAGGGACTCATCGGATATCTCGTCGTCGGGTGTGGTGTTGTCTTTGCCCTCAGGGTCATTAGCCATGTAAGTGAATCTAGCCCAGTGGTGGGGGAATTGTCTTCTGTTTACGGCAGCACCGGCCGTCATGGCCATCAAATGATGCCCTCGGGGTCGAAGTCATTGCCGCCGCTTTCTACGTATTGGCGTCGCCGAAGTCATACCCCCCGCTCACGTTGTCAAGGGACTCCTCGGATATCTCGTCGTCTGGTGTGGTGTTGTCTTTGCCTTCAGGGTCATTAGTCATGTAATTGAATCTAGTCCAGTGGTGGGGGACTTGTCTTCTGTTTACAGCAGCACCGGCCCTCATGGCCATCAAATGATGCCGCCGCTTACATCGTGTTGAGGTCGAGGGGGTCATTGCCGCCGCTCACGTCGTCAAGGGACTCCTCGGATATCTCGTCGTCGGGTGTGGTGTTGTCTTTGCCTTCAGGGTCATTAGCCATGAATTTGACTCTAGCCCAGTGGTATGGGAATTGCCGTACGTTCATGTGAATTTCACCCGGAATTGGCGTGGTTAGTTAGTTTTACGGGTCACATGGGTTAGGTTCAGAAGGTTCCTTTTGGTACTTCCCAACATGTAGAGGATTCTGAATATGCGCCGTGCGCTCATCTCGATAACCTTTTCCCTTGGCTTGGCAGCATCCGTGGTGCTCGCAAACCCCGCTTCGGCTGACGGCCCAATCAATAAGGTGCAGTTCGGGATGCACGTGCCAGATATCTCGCTCGGGGTTGATCCAGGTGTGAGTTACGGCGCGATCCGGCTGTGGGACTCAGGTGTCGCGTGGGGTTTGGTTCAACAAGGGAAGAACAAGTATTGGTGGAATGGCCTCGATGCCTCAATAGCGAATGCGAATAAGCAAAACGCTGAGGTGCTCTACGTCCTGGGAAGTACCCCGAAGTGGGCAGCGACTGACCTTAAGCAGGGCACGTACCCCAACAAGGGTGCAGCATCGGTTCCCAAAATGGATGACTGGAAAAAATGGGTCACCGCGGTTGTTAAGCGCCACGGCAACAGCATCAACGCCTACCAAATCTGGAATGAAGCCAACCTGAGCACTTTCTGGGCGGGCACACCCCAACAAATGGCTGATTTGACGAAGGCTGCATCGGTAATTATTCGTAAATACGATCCAGGTGCAAAGGTTGTGAGTGCAAGCAGCACAGTTCGTTTGGAAAGCGCCTACAAGCGTTTCTTCCCCGCGTATCTCACGGCACTCAAGAAGGCTAATTGGCCGGTTGACGTGATCTCCGTACACACCTACCCCGATGGTCAAGGTAATCCTGGTGACCGGGCGAAGTACCTGGATCAGGTGAACAGCCAACTCAAGGCGTCTAAGGTTCCCGCTTCAAAGCAACTGTGGGATACCGAGATCAACTACGGAATTAAGGGCCCAGGCAGTATTAAAGGTCGAAGCATTAGTGGAGACACCGCAGCAGCGTGGACCGCACAAACCTACCTGGAGAACATGATCCAAGGTGTGGATCGTGCGTACTGGTACTACTGGGATACGCCCAACTCACTCATAGGTATCACTTTGCAGGACGGCACCACAGGATCCATTGGTTACCAGACCGCATATATGTGGATGAATAACTCCTATTACACCTGCACAAAAGGTGCCGTAAATGTGTGCCAGATGGGTGATGCCACCCAACCTGATGCGGTCGTGTGGTCAAACTCAGGCAGCGGGACTTACACTGTGCCTGCAAACGCAACGGTGCAATGTGATGCAATGAACCGTTGTTCAACAGTAATTCCCGGTACCTCAATAGCGATTGGAAGCATGCCCCTATGGTTTGGAAGCGAACAGCAAAACGGTCAGAATCAGGCAACTCTGGTTCCAAGCCCCGCTACTACGCCGTAGCGAGTGTTCTTGCAGCAGGCGCACTGCTGCTGACCGCATGCGGTGGGGGTTCTGAGACAACCGGTAGCGAAGCTCCAGCTCCCACAGAATCAGCGGTCATTGACCCCAATGCGGTGCAACCGTCCCTGGTTGGTTTGCATATTGAAGGCGCCGAAGGTGGCGCGTGGGCATCGGCTCCATTTGGTGCATTGCGCCTATGGGACAACGGAACCGCTTGGTCGCAAATTGAACTTGCCAAGGGTGAATTCAAGTGGGACAACTTGGACGGTGTGGTCGAAACCGCTGAGTCACGCGGTCTGACCGACATTCTTTATGTCATGGGCACTACGCCCGACTGGGCTGCCGCCAATCCAAAGAAACTTAATCCAAGTGACTACCCGCAGCCGGGTGCTGCAGAAGCTCCAGCCAATATTTCTGACTGGTCTGAGTGGGTCACCGCGGTGGTGACCCGTTACAAGGGACGCATTACTTCGTATCAAATCTGGAATGAAGCGAACCTGGCCAACTTCTTCAACGGAACACCGGCTCAAATGGCCGAGCTGACCAAGGTCGCCTACGACATCATCAAAGCAATTGACCCAGAAGCACAGGTTGTTTCTGCTTCACCGTCAACACGTTTGGTTAAGTCCTTTGATCGATTTTTCCCCGAGTATCTGCAGGAGTTGGCAGCACTTGGTTGGCCGGTCGACGTAATTGCGATCCACACCTACCCTGATGCAACGGGGGATCCATCCATTCGCGCAGCGTTGATCCTTAAGGCTCAAGATCTGTTGAAGGCTTCGGGTGCACCAACCCTTCCGTTGTGGGATACCGAGTTGAACTACGGACTTGCTGGTCCCGGAGATCTTCCTCGACAAGAAATCACTGGTGCACGTGCAGCCGGTTTCGTTGTTCGCACATTCATTGACGATCTGCGTTTGGGTATTGACCGCAGCTACTGGTACATCTGGACTTTGAAGCCGTATCCGTTGCTGGGTGTGCAGGCCTACTCCGGTTCTGACGGCGAGCAGGGTTTCTTCGCGGTCAACGACTGGGTCACCGGTGCAACATTTGGTGGCTGCACCGAAGCTGACAACACCGTCGTGTGTGATTTCAGCCGTGATGGAACAACTTGGAAGGTTGCGTGGGCGCAAACCGGTGAAGTGACGTACACAACCCCAGAGAACTCACAATTAGTCTGTGATCCGTTGGCCGTCTGCAAGGAAGCCCCACCAGCATCACCGGTGGTACTCACTGAGGTTCCGGTCCGGATCTACCTCCAATAACAATCCCCTCAGACGTACACTGGCTTAGTGCCAAGCCTTAAACCGATCTCCTGGGTTCTCCTGGGGGCTGGAGTCCTCGTGGGAGGCTTCCTGTTTTGGTTGCAGGTGGGCTTGGTGAGTGCACTCGCTGGCTTCGGGCTTAATGGCATTAGTTTGCAGGGCCACCTTTCCGCAGCCGCCGACTCTCTCGTTGACGGGGACTACCAAGCGGGTGAGGCTGAATACCTCGCGGCCCAAGATTCAGCTAACGCGGTTGTGGCATCAAGTAACACCGTTCAATTGGCCATGATTGACGCTATTCCCGGGGTGAAAACCGCGGTGCTTAACTGGCAACGCAGCGCAAATGCAACCGGGGCGATTACCCAAGCAACGGGTGATCTGATCTCCCTTTACGGTGATCTCTCTGGTGAAACCGGTGGAGAAAAAATATTTTCCGATGGCGCGATCAACATGGCCATGTTGGAAGACCTACCTAATCGAGTAAACGCCTCTACTGCGAATTTGAAGCTCGCTCAAGCCGACCTCGAGTCAATCCAAGCCGACACATTCTTTGCCCAAGCACTTAATGACATCCGCGACAAAGCATTGCGCGAAATGGAGCCGGTGCAACAAGCTGTCGCATCCCTTGAAGGGGTAGCGCCGGTTCTCCCCGACGCACTCGGCGCTAACGGTGTGCGGCGGTACCTGATCGCATTAGGTAATCAAGCTGAAATGCGTGCATCCGGTGGCGCTCCATTGACGCTCGTCATGGTCGAGTTGGACGACGGCAAGATTTCCATCCCGATTAAAGGTCAAACCAGTACCCAGCTTTTCCCGCCATTGAATGCTCCGGTTAAGTGGTACGGGCCAGCGTTGAATACTTTCTTCCCCGAGAATCCCCGCAACGCACCATTTGTTGTCACGAACACTCACCCCAGTTTGCTCATGAGTGGTCGGGAAATGATGGGCGCTTGGCAGGGTGGCAGTTTCCCCGCAGTTGACGGGGTTGTGTATTTGGATTTGACCGCGATTGGTGCGGTCCTCACCGAGACGGGTCCGATTGAGTCGCAAACCTACGGGTCGGTCACCGGTGATCAATTGGGTCAAATTCTTTTAGTTGATGCGTACGCTGATTTTGGTCAAGAGGATGCAACCGTTCGGCAAGCCGCTAACCAGCAGTTAGTTGATGACCTGCTCACCCGAATTCTTTCCGGTGATGACCTGGTGAAAGCGGCAAGTGCAATCGCAGGCACAGCGCCGGGTCGACACTTCCAGTTGTATATGAAAGATCCAGCTCTTGAACAGCTTGCTCTTGACGCGGGTGCTGCGGGAGTTGTTGCCTCACCTGAAACGGGCGACTGGTCAGCGATGTATACCCAAAATGGAAACCAGTCCAAAGTTGATGTCTTTCAACAACGCAATGTGACCGTCACGGTCAACCTGGAAGCCGACGGTTCAGCTCGGGTGAATCAACAAATGACAATGCTGAATGCAACACCAGCTGATCGTGATCCCGGTCCCGAAAAAGGTATTGGTTACGAAACCATGTGGATCAAAAACGCCTATCTACTGTACGTCCCTGACGCCGCACGCGACTATCAAGTGAGCTACCCCAGTGGTTTTGTTGTGCGCCCGTTTAAAGGTCACTCCCGCCAACAGTTCGGTCAAGGCTGGGTCGACGACGGTTACGGGAACAAATTGATTCGAGTTGTTGGTTGGACACCACCCGGTGGTCAAGCCGCCGTTGGTGTTTCCTACACCCTTCCCGCAGGTACCTTCATTGACGCCGAGAGCGGGAAACTCGTGTACGAGATTTTGGCCGACCCCCAGGGTTTGTTTATCTCCCCAACGATCACCGTTTCAGTGAAGGGACCGCAGGGTTGGAGTCCAGTGCGCTATCAAGGTATGGACGTCACAGACGAGAATGCAACAGTGAGTGCCGTGCTTGATGCGCCAACAGAGATCACGGTGGAGTTCACGCGATGACAACAAGATCACTCGTGATTGTTAATGCTGCTGCGTTGATCGCACTCATTGCATTGATCGCCGTGCCAAGTGTTGGTTTGTTCTTGGTTGCCCTGGCATTAATTGTTCTTCCCCCATGGGGACGCACCTACGCCGAACGCGCGGTGATCACCGGTGTGATTCTGGTGGGCGTTATTGCAATTATCTTTCCGCGAGCTGGGGCAATTCCACTTAACCGAGTGAGTGCCAGCGCACTCTTTGGTGGCCTATTGGTGTTCGCCATGTTGCTGCGCGCGATTCCAAATCTCAGATCACTGCCCATGCCAAGGTTTAACGGCGTTGACGCCGTAGCGGGTCTGGCCACCGTGTTGGTTGCAGCCGTTCCCATCAAAACCTTTTTTGGTCTGACCTCAGAGCAAGCGGTCGCATCTCTGTATCACACAGGTTGGGACAACCAAGGTCACTTTGTTCCATTCGCTAATTCGGTGACACAAGGCGGGTCGCAGTGGTTGACCGCGGACGGCTCCATTGCATGGAATCAGTGGTACCCGGCCGTTCACACCAATCTGTGGTCACTCGCCCAAGTCGTGGTCGGAACTGATTCCCCTAATCGAATCTCGCTAGTGATCCCGTACGCGATGTGGGTCGCACTTTCATTTGCCGCATGTGTTGGAGTGTTCACCTGGATCGCTGGGGATCTTGCCAAAGTCTTGGCGCGTAAAGCGCAGTTCAGTAACAAAGGGGTTAGTACAGCGGGATTATTCGCAGCACTCGGTGTTGCACTTTTTGGGATTTTCGGCAGCATTCAATATCTATATAGCGCTGGGTTCACCAATTTCATTATGGCCGTTGCCGTCGTAGCCGCAACGAGTTACCTGAGCGCGAAGAAGCCGGAGAGCTTTGGTTGGTTTGTTTTACCGTTGGGCGCTTTGGCAACGGTTGGCTTGTGGACCCCATTGGTTGTAGCACTTGTCCCTGCCGGAATCGTGATCGCGATCAAGTTGATTCGGGTGAAAATCTGGTGGGGAATTCTTTGGCTGGTGGGTGTGAGTGCAGTCGCACTGGTAACACTGATTTCCCAAGCCGATGCAGTACTGGGCGCCAGTGAATCAGAGTCAACGGGCGACTTCAACGAGGCACTGAGTTCGGTGGGTGTGGGCATGACCGGCTTCAACCTGACCCTGGCAATGTTTGCACCATTAATCGCTGTGTTTATCGGATTAAGTCTGTGGCGCCGTGGTTTACGTGTGCTCGCGATACTGCTCAGTGCACCGGTAATTCTTTCCGCAGGTTTGGCAGTGATTTTCATGGTGGGAGCTGATTCAACCGGCGTGAGTCGCCTCACTTCCTACTATGTGTTGAAATCACTCAATGCTTCATTACTTTTGTTGATCCCCGTCCTTGCGGCATTGGGAGCAATTGGCTTGGTGTTAGTTGTCCGCCACCTCGGGAAACTCAACGCGGTCTTTATCAGTGTCACGGCCTTCGTAGTAGGTGCATCAACATTTGGATTCATCGGATTTAATGCCAACCAGTTGGCAGCAAACTTTGACGCCGCGCCAGGGATCGCGGTGGCACTTGAGCGGGATAAGTGGATTGACGAGCCCGAAACCGGCGAGAGGATTGTGCAGGAAGCCAGGGTTGCCCAACAAAATCCTGACTTCACCCCGATCGCTTGGCAGGGTGTGGGAACTCTAGAAAATCTGTGGGTGCTCGCCTTGACCAACGTTGCATCCAGTGAACAAACACGTTTTTACACCGAACTGCCAGAAGTTCCCTACGGTGAATCAGCGTTAGCTGAAGTGACGCGCTACACCTACGCGAACCCGACTTCACGCATTCAACTGTTGTGGACATCCCCTGAGGTGGGTGAAGGTTTGCAGCAGTGGGCAACTTCCTATCCCCCAGATCGGGTGCTCACTCCCGAGGTTGTTATCCCGTAAATTTCACCGCAAATTGTGATGTAAATACGGCTTGTAGTTTTTAGTTTTTCCGCGTCCAGTCCTGACAGACCGAGTAGTCGGGCAATAAACCGAGCTCTTGGGCTTGCGCCAATGTCGGTGCGGCGGCATCTTTGGGTGAAAGGGTCGGTGTGCCACCAAGATCGGGCCAAGTAATCCCTAAGTCAGTGTCGAATGGGTGAATGCCGTGCTCGGCGTCGGGGTTGTAACCGGTTGAGCACAAATAACCAACGGTCACCGAATCACTTAACGCACAAAATCCGTGACCGTAGCCTTCCGGCAAATACAGTGCCTGCCGCGAAGTGGAATCCAAAACGATACTTTCCCACGTGCCAAATGTTGGTGAACCAACCCTGATATCAACAACAACGTCAAGAATTTCCCCGTCAAAACACTGGATGTACTTGGCTTGGCCGGGGGGAACGCTCGCAAAGTGAATTCCGCGAACCGTACCTGCACGTGAGACCGAGATGTTCATCTGTTCGAGGGGAAATGTGCGGCCCAGGGCCTGTGAAAAAGACTTCGAGGTAAATGCCTCGAGGAATACCCCACGATCATCGCCTCGAATAATTGGGGTGAATAGGGTGACGCCGTCAAAACCTAATTCCTTGGATTGCACGAGTGCAGACTATCAGCGCACCGCCGGAGAGCGGTTGTTCACGCGAGGGCACGGACGCTAGTACGGTTGGTTTCGTGAGAATCGCCATGATGGGAACCCGCGGTGTCCCAGCCCTCTATGGCGGATTCGAAACAGCGGTGGAAGAAATTGGGTCGCGCCTAGCCCAGCGCGGCTACGAAGTGACCGTCTACTGCCGCAATCCGGGTCAGAAAATCACGCAATACAAAGGCATGACGTTGGTGAACCTGCCGGCCATCCATCACCGCATGGCTGAAACCTTGAGCCACACCTCAATCAGTGCGGCCCACGCAATTGTGAAGGATCACCCCGATGCCGTTCTGCTGATGAATGCCGGCAATGCCCCGTTTTTAGCCCCCCTTCGGTTAGCGAAAATTCCAACGGCAATTCACCTGGACGGCTTGGAGTCCCGACGAGAGAAATGGCGCGGTCTGGGTGCTCGCTATTACAGGTGGGCCGAGAAATCAGCCGTAAAAAATGGCGCTTACATAATTTCTGATGCCCAAGCGATCGCAGCTCATGTGCAGAATCAGTACGGCCGTGACAGCGAAGTGATTGCCTATGGTGCAGAGGTGATCAACCCCCCAAGTGATCGACTGGCTGAATTGAATCTGAGCGCCGGTGAGTACCACTTAATTGTTGCTCGCTT
>CAMAVT010000052.1 GCA_945861775.1 Bifidobacterium breve | reverse complement strand
AGTGATCGGCCAAATCATGACCGTTCCGGCTCTGATCGTCCACGCCGCGATGATCGTGACGACAGGGGTAGGTCGGAAAGAACAGATTCCAATAGGTACCCGTCTCGAGAGAGAATTGACGAGGATTCGCGAGAGTCAAGAGGACCGTGGATCCCAGAGGAAATACTCTTTGAGGACTTAGACAAATCCGTTAGATTTGAGTTGCAGACGCTGCCCGAGTCCTTGCAGGAACGGGTTGGTCGCCACCTATTAGCTGCCGAGATTGCGATTGCCGACGATGACATGGAAACTGCTCTGGCTCATTCGCGCCAGGCAAAGAAGTTGGCTGGTCGAGTTGCGGTAGTGCGGGAAGCGAACGGGACGATTGAATATTTGGCTGGTGAATACGCAGCAGCATTGAATGAGTTGCGAGCTGTTCGTCGGATGACGGGGAGCAACGATTTCGTTGCAATGATGGCTGACTGTGAGCGAGGCTTGGGGAGGCCGGAAAGGGCAATAGAATTTTTGAAGTCGATACCCGTCAAGGAACTCGCACCTGATACGGCGATTGAAGCGCTTATGGTGAACGCGGGGGCACGTGCAGACATGGGTCAGATTGATGCAGCGCTGCTCATGCTCAATGTGGGATCACTAACGTCACTGCCAGCGGGAGATTTGCGAGCTCGAATGCAAGAGTCCTACTCAAACCTGTTAGAACTGGCGGGTCGAACTGATGAGGCAAGGGAATGGCGTGGCAAAGCCCTTAAGTCAGATATTAATGGAGTAACGGCTTTAACTCGTGCTCAGGAAAGTGGAATTACTGCTCACGAAATTGATGAATCTGACTGATTCTGCTTTTCAAGCCAATGCCAGATTCCACTGACTTGCGCTTCAGAACTGCTGAGAAGCTCAAATTTGTTGGAAACATCCGAGTTGGCAAAAAACTCTGGGTTCATTTCTCGATCCTTGGCGAGCACCATGAGTAGCGCGTGGTCAAAGTCCATACCTTCATGGTGGGCTTGTTTTACCCACTCAACCCAGTAATGAAGCTGGGTGAGTGAATCCTCAAATACTCGTTCGATTTCACTGGTTGGTCCAAAGTGGCTGAAAAGCAGTCGGTTCGGTCCTACCGCTTGCATTGCCTTGAGTGAGTTGAGTGCCAACTGGAAGTCAAAATCTGGTGGTGGTGTTGCGGGCCTGAGGTCTCCAGTCTCAGGAATGTAGACGCCAGCCGCATCGCCTGTGTAAAGATCGCCGGTCTCGGAGTCGATCAGGGCCACGTGATGGGAAGCGTGGCCGGGGTTGTGAAATGTATCCAACCTTCTGCCACCGCCGAGATCGATACTTCCGCGCTCACCGAGAGCATCGATCCGAAGGGGATCGGAGGGAAGAAGTGGCCCGAACATCTCGTCCATCTTGGGTCCGAATACTCGGTAGGCACTTGCGACCAACTTTGTGGGGTCAGCCAGATGGCGTGCACCGCGCTCATGGACCACGATTCGAGCATTGGGATATTCCTTGGCCAAGTCGCCCACACCGCCAGCGTGGTCTAAATGAATATGAGTGACGACGATTGTCGCCAAGTCTTGTGGACCACAGCCCAGTTGCGTCAAACTTTCCTGGACGCGGGGCGCGCTGAGTGCCGCTCCCGTTTCGATGAGAACCGGTCGGTCACTGGCGATGAAATATGAAGAAGTGATTCCATCGAAACCTCCCATCATTGTGTCGATCGAAAAGACCCCACCACCCAGATCGTGTGTCACGGGTGATTTGTCCACACTCACTGTCACTTTTTCCACAGACACACTTTATCGGGGGTGTGAATCTTCCATCCGGCGAATAATGCAATACATAAATATGGCCAGGTACACCGTGAGATGAGATGGGAATTCATATGACCAACAGTGTTGAAATAGTAGGTAGATTGGGAAGTCGGGTCACTCAGAGGGAACTACCCAGCGGAGATATCGCCACTGGATTCGCTGTCATCGTTGATCGCCCGGCAAGCGATCAGATGGGGAATACGAAAGTGGACACGATGCCATGTCAAACATTTAGGGAGTCGGTGGCGAAAAAAGTGATAGCGATGGAGCCAGGGACTCAAGTTAGTTGCACGGGAGTGTTGCGACGCAGGTTTTGGAAATCGCCCGGTGGGCTGGCCAGCGCATTGGAGATTGAGGTGCGAGCACTCAAGCGAGCAACACAGTGACGGGTAGACTAGGTATGTGATCCCAGCTGACGAACTTTTTTCCCTCGACGAGGAGGAGACGGGTATTGATCCGTCACCTGTCGTTGTCAGTGAGGAAGTGCCGGTTTCAAGCAAAGGTGTACGCCTAGATTCGATTCCTGACGCTATTGAGGCTATTCGTGCTGGCAAAGCGATTGTTGTTATTGACGATGAGGATCGAGAGAACGAAGGGGATTTGATTTTTGCCGCGTCGAAGGCCACTGCGGAATTGACGGCTTTCATGATCCGTCACACTTCAGGTTACGTGTGTGTTGGCATGTCGGGTGAACTCCTGGATCGACTCAATTTGCCACCCATGACAGCCGTCAATGAAGATCGTAAAGGAACCGCATACGCAGTTTCTGTTGATGCAAAGGATGTTGTGTCAACCGGGATTTCGGCTGTTGATCGTTCCCACACAATCCGTGTTCTCGCAGACTCTGCAACAGAGCCATATGAATTAACCAGGCCGGGCCACGTCATGCCACTACGGGCAGTAAAGGGCGGGGTTCTTCGCAGGCCGGGTCACACTGAAGCGGCAGTTGATTTGACCACCCTTGCGGGCTTGACCGGTGCAGGCGCTTTATGTGAACTCGTAAATGACGACGGCTCCATGATGCGAGCCCCCCGATGTCGAGAGTTTGCCGACGAGCATGGCCTACTCCTCATCTCGATTGCTGACTTGATCAAATATCGACGTCAGTACGAATCACAGGTGACACGAATTGCTGACGTCACTCTTCCAACAGAGTACGGAGAGTTTCGCGCTATCGGTTATCGGAGCGAAATTGACGGCACCGAACATGTGGCATTGGTCTGCGGTGACATTGGGTCGGGCCAAGATGTCTTAGTCCGGGTGCATTCTGAATGTTTAACAGGTGACGTGCTGGGCTCACTTCGCTGCGATTGCGGTCCGCAATTGCATACCGCAATGTTGCGAATCTCTGAAGAAGGACGGGGCGTTGTTCTGTACGTGAAAGGTCATGAAGGACGCGGGATTGGGTTGTTGGATAAGTTGCGCGCATACGAGTTGCAAGAGCGTGGTCTTGATACTGTCGATGCGAACCTTTCACTAGGACTTCCAGCAGATGCACGCGACTATGGAACAGGTGCACAAATCCTTGCTGATCTTGGAATCAAAAGCATGCGACTTTTGACAAACAACCCAACTAAGCGGGCTGGTTTAGAAGGATATGGATTAGTTATTTCCGACCGGGTCCCCTTGGTAATTAAAGAGAATTCGCATAACGCTGAATACATGTCGACAAAAGTGACCCGAATGGGTCATGAGTTGTAATGGCCAGTGGTTCGGCCTCACGTGGAATTCCTTCAGGGAGTGAATACGACTGGTACAAGCGCGCCTGTGATCTACTCGAAAGTGGTGACAGTGCGGCATCCGTGATCTTGTTTCAACGATTGCGAGAAGTGGATGCCAGCCCAAGTGTCTTAGAAGGTCTTGGTAGAGCGCTATTTGATGCCAAACGATACGAGCAAGCGGCGAGAGTGCTTGATGATCTGGTTGAAGTCTCCCCAGATAATGATTATGCCCACTTCGCGCTGGGTCTGTCGTTGTGGCGTTTACAACGATTTATTCCCGCACGAGATCATTTAGCCATGGCGTTCGTGATGAACCCGCAGCGGTCGGAATATGGAACCGCATTGTCACAGGTCAAATCAACTTTGCGGCACCGTACGGAACAGGGACTGCCTTTAGAAGGGCCAATTGCCAGGCAAGGTGAACTGTGAGCGGAATGGATCCACAATCACATGCATCAGGTAAGAAATTATGTGAAGAATTTGATGCGATCTACTTTGACTTAGACGGAGTTCTCTACCGTGGGCTAAACGCGGTTGAAGGTGCGGCTGAAACCATTAGCGAGATATCCGAGCGTGGTTGCGGGGTTGCCTACGTGACAAATAATGCCTCTCGCACCCCGGATGAGGTTGCCGCTCACTTAGGTGAGCTGGGTATAGCCGCAAAGCCATCTGAAGTGGTCACGTCCTCACAAGTTGCGGTTGACATCTTGCAGCAACACGTTCCCCTTGGCGGGCGAGTTTTTGTTGTGGGTGGTGGAGGCGTTGAGGAAGCGCTTAAAGTGGCAGGGTACGTGCCCAGCAGGGATTCACGCGATTGTGTTGCTGTCGTTCAGGGATTTGGTCCCGAAGTTTCGTGGCGGGATTTGGCCCATGCGTCGTATCTCATCCAAGGGGGAGCAATTTGGATTGCGACCAATCTGGACACTACGTTCCCGACTGACTCGGGTATCGCCCCGGGAAATGGTTCCCTCGTTGATGCGGTGCGAAATGCGGTGGGGCGTGGCCCTGATGGCGTTGGTGGCAAACCAGATCGAGCCATGATGGAGCGGACAATTGCTGCTGTTCCAGGGGAAAGACCTTTACTGGTGGGCGATCGCTATGACACGGATATTGCCGCTGGAGTGGCAGTGGGAATTCCAACGATGTTAGTGCTTTCCGGAGTCGCTTCGGCCACGGATGTTTGGCGGGCGAACCTGCGGGCGAACTATTTATGTGACAGTGTTCAAGGGCTCATCCTCACGTATCAGGAGGCGAGTATTAACGGCGAGGATTATGTCTGTGGCGGCGCTAAGGCAACTTTTGAAGCCGTGGACATGTGTGTTCGAGCTAGGGGAGGCACGCGGCTCGAGCGACTACGGGCAGCAGATAGCCTAAAGTGGGCCATGGTGATCCAGGTCGGATTGGACGCATTCACAGAAGGCCAGATCACCCTTGATCTGGATGGTTCCTGACCTGAGTGTTCCGGGATCTGAGCGAATAGTGCACGCAGGGTGAGAAGTGGCCAAAATTGGTCACCTGAATTGGTAAAGGAAGAGACTCATGTTTGAATCGGTACCAAACCTTTCGACGGTGCGCAACTATTTAGAGATGGCAACCGGGCTCACTGAGGCAACCGCCGCCAAGGCAATGGAGGTTGCGGGGTCACTGATAGCCCAGGGCATGTCCCTCGGCACCAAGCAGCCCGCTGATATGGCTTCGAGTGTGGCGCAGGCTGCGGATGACTTGATGGCTCAGAGCAAAACTAATCGGGATCTGTTAATTGGTCTCATTCGTACTGAAGTGGACAAGGCAATTGGTCGGGTCGGGTTCGTTCGCGAAGATGAATTAGCGGCATTGAGAGCGCGAGTTGAAAAAATTGAATCCCAAAGCACCACAGTTGAGAGTGAAACGCTCATCCAGTCAAACGATTCCGATGGTGCGGAGGATGAAGTGATCGTCAAGAAAAAGAAGAAGGTTGTGGTTGAGCATGAATCCTGAGATTAGTCCGAATATGGAATCTGAATCGGAATTAGAGCCTGAATCAGATTTAGCATCCGAGGGTCAAGATTTATTGGTCCTCGACGAAATGGTCGACGCTGATCTTGTGTTGCCGATGTGGGAAGCAACCGGCAATAGCGAAGTGGATTCAGCTCTGGAACTTATCCAAGGGATTGATTTGGAAGACATTCACTCGCACCATGGCATTCTGACGCAAGTTCATGACCGGTTGCGCGACGTCATGGTGAATTTAGATCGTTAAGCCAGTTTCACTCCAAAACGAATTGACGATTGATAACGGCTCATGCGCAGACTAGATAGCGAATTAGTTTCGCGGGGGCTCGTTCGCTCCCGAGGTGAAGCGCAGATCGCAATTGATGAACGTCGGGTGAAAATTGATGGGATGGTGGCGCTCAAGGCTGCAACGGGGGTCAGTCCTCAATCAAATTTGATTGTTGAAGGGGTGGGGGACTCTTGGGTTTCGCGAGGTGCCCATAAATTGCTCGGGGCGTTGAAAGCTTTCCCGATTGAACTCGCGGGGCGCTATGTCCTTGACGCAGGTGCATCAACGGGTGGGTTTACCCAAGTGGCGCTTGAAGCTGGTGCGGCAGGAGTGCTGGCTGTCGATGTTGGATATGGGCAAATTGCCTGGTCACTTCGGACCGATCCTCGAGTGCATGTCATGGAACGCCAGAACATTCGGTACTTGGAACCCGAGCAACTTGCGTTTGTGCCCCAGGTTGTGGTCGCCGACCTTTCTTTCATCTCACTCACTACCGTCTTGCCAGCCCTCACCTCACTCATTGATCCAAATGGCGAAATGCTTCTGATGGTGAAACCACAGTTTGAAGCGGGGCGAGATGCGGTTAGCGCATCTCACGGAGTGGTTCGTGACCCAGAGATACGCAAAGCGGCAGTGGATCGGGTGGCCAAAGCCGCCATTTCCGGGGGGTGGAACGTTTCTGGTATTGCAGCAAGTCCTTTACCCGGGCCCAAGGGAAATGTGGAGTATTTTTTATGGCTCACCCACAGGGCCCAACTGCAGGGTAGGCAGCCAAACCCTGAGACGACAGACTTAGTTCGAATGATCGACACCGCCATTGAGGAGGGACCATAATGAAACGAGCAATTGGCCCTCCCTCTCGAGTGCATGTTGTGGTCAACAGTCAGTCACAGCATGCAATGCGGATTGCTGACACTGTTGACATCGGACTGAACAGTCTTGGAATTACGACCAGTAGGGAGAGTGACGAGTCAGAAAATGCTCCGTTTAGCACTCGTGAACCAAGCGGCGTGCCGGGGCTCTTGTCAACCGACTTAATTTTAGTAATCGGCGGAGACGGCACGATGCTGCGTGCAGCTGAACTCGGTCGAGAGTCTGGAGCTGCGATTCTTGGTGTGAATTTAGGTCACGTTGGGTTTCTCGCCGAAGCGGAGGAAGAGAATCTGGAGTCCGTCATTGGCGCGGTTGGCGGAGGCCAATGGAGTGTTGAAGAGCGATTAGCCCTCGATGTAGTTGTCATTCACGGATCCGAAGTCGTGGATCGAACTTGGGCTCTTAATGAAATCAGTTTGGAAAAGCACGAGCGAGAGAAAATGATCAGCGTGCTCGCCCACGTTGACGAGCACCCATTGAGTCGGTGGGGATGTGACGGTGTTATTTGCGCAACCCCAACGGGATCCACGGCATACGCATTTTCTGCCGGCGGCCCCATCGTCTGGCCAGAAGTCAGCGCACTCCTGCTGCTCCCCATTAGTGCGCATTCGCTTTTCGCGCGACCATCAGTGATCGCGCCAACAAGTGTCATCCGGCTGGAGCTCTCACCAGAAGCTGATGCTGTCATGTGGGCCGACGGTAGGCGCATGATTGCTGTTGCGGCTGGTTCAACCTTGGAAGTGCGCGCCAATGATCACCCAGTCCGGTTCGCCCGACTTGTAACATCACCCTTCACTGATCGACTCGTTGCTAAGTTTCAATTGCCTGTTGAAGGTTGGCGTGGTGTCGGGAAATGAAGCGGGATCAGGGGAGAGCGAGTAAGCCATGATCGAGTCGTTAACGATCTCAAACCTGGGAATTATCACGGCGGCATCCATTGAACTTGATCCTGGATTGACGGTGTTAACCGGTGAGACGGGTGCCGGGAAGTCCATGATTTTGCAAAGTATCGGATTACTCATGGGTGATCGAGCAAGTGCCGAGCTGGTGCTTGAGTCAGCCGATCGAGCCCGCGTAGATTGCGAAGTCACATTTAATGAATCCATTGGATCACGGGTAGTTGCATTAGTCGAGGAAAGCGGTGGAGAGTGTGAGGAGATCGAGAATTCGGGTGATCGGTCACTTCTCATCTCGCGCGAAATTAGTCACAGTGGACGTGGAAGAATTTTTCTAGGAGGACGGCAGGTACCTGCTAGCGCATTGCGCCAAGTGAGCGAGAACCTCATCGCTCTACACGGTCAATCTGATCAAGTGTTATTGCGCGACGGGGTCAAGCAATTGGAACTCCTTGACCGTGCTGGTGGTGAAGGCACGATCAATGCCAAGAATGCATTCCAAAGCGCTCTTCGTGAGTACCGTAAGTTGCTTAAAGAACAGGCCTCCTTGCGTGCGAGTGAGGTGGATCAGCAGGCCCGAATTTTTGTTTTGGAGCAGGGGATCAGTGAAATCTCTGAACTCAACTTATTCGAGGGTGAGGATGATCAAGCTGCACAAAAGATCTCGGTCATGCGAAATATCGATGATCTCAATGGTTGCGTAGAAGCGGCACGTGATTGGCTTTCAGGGGCGGTGGATTCAGGGCGTGAAACTCGTTCGGCTTCGGTAGTTGAACAACTGGGTGAGATTGCCAAGTTACTGGAGCATGGGCGTGAATTGGATGGAAAACTGTCCGCATATCTTGATCGGGTCGTGTCGGCATTGACTGAATTGTCGGACGTGGACTCCGACTTGGGGAATTACTTAGCAGGGCTTGGGGCCGACCCAGAAGAACTATCGGCTTTGGAAATTCGAGTGTCCCAGTTGTCAACAATCAAAAAAAAGTATGGGGCGTCGCTGATGGAAGTCATCACGTGGCGTCAGCAAGCTGAAAAAGAACTTGAGACCATGCTTTCCCGGGATTCACGACTGGATGAATTGGTGGGTGAAATTTCGGCTGCACTGATAAGTGCTACCCGAGAGGCGCAAGCATTAACCCTGGCTCGTACAGAGGCTGCCAAACGACTGGAGAACAGTATTGAATTCGAGCTTGGGGCCCTCTCCATGCCGTTTGCCCAAGTGAAGATCGAGCTTGAGGTGGAGCCTGATCCGCAACTGTGGACGAGAAGTGGCTGTGACCGGGTGGTCTTTATGCTCGCTGCGCATGAAAGTGCCAAATTTCTTCCGTTGGCGCGGTGTGCTTCAGGTGGTGAACTCAGCCGTGTAATGCTCGCCATTGAAGTGGCCCTCGCTGGCGAGGATCCGGTGCCCACCATGATTTTTGACGAAGTGGATGCAGGTATAGGCGGGACCGTTGCCGTTGAGGTGGGTAGACGTCTTGCCAAATTGGCTCTGCATACTCAAGTGATCGTTGTGACGCACCTGCCTCAGGTGGCCGCTTTTGCCGATCGACACCTAGTCGTGGAAAAGAAGGCCGCCGCCAATTCTGTGCAGACAACCGTGGCCTTGGTAGATGGTGATGCTCGGGTGCGAGAAATTACCCGGATGCTTTCTGGGCTTTTAGACTCTGAGCATGGCGGCGCACACGCCATAGAACTACTTGAACTGGGTGCCAAGAAGTAATTTCAGCCGGTCTTTCGCGAGTCGTGCGCCAGGCGCTAATGCCACTGATAGGCTTTACTCCCGTGGAGAAAACTGGGACCAAGCACATATTCGTCACCGGGGGCGTTGCCTCATCGCTAGGCAAGGGACTGACGGCATCTTCACTGGGAAATCTACTTACTGCGCGTGGATTACGCGTCACAATGCAAAAGCTTGACCCATATCTCAATGTGGACCCAGGAACCATGAATCCATTTCAGCACGGTGAGGTTTTTGTAACCGATGACGGAGCTGAAACCGATCTAGATATTGGCCATTACGAACGCTTTCTGGACACGAACTTACATGGCTCAGCAAATGTGACGACCGGGCAGATTTACTCAACGGTGATTGCCAAAGAGCGTCGTGGTGAGTATCTGGGTGACACCGTTCAGGTCATTCCACACATCACGAATGAGATTAAATCTCGTATTCGGCGGATGGCAGGACCTAACGTCGACGTGGTTATTACCGAGGTTGGCGGCACTGTCGGGGACATCGAAAGCCTGCCTTTCTTAGAGTCCGTGCGGCAGATTCGACACGAAGTTGGCCGAGAAAACGTATTTTTCTTGCACGTTTCGCTGCTGCCCTATATTGGTCCATCGGGTGAACTGAAAACGAAGCCAACCCAGCATTCTGTTGCAGCCCTTCGCAATATCGGCATCCAACCCGATGCAATCGTTTTGCGCGCGGATCGACCTGTCCCTGATTCCATCAAGCAAAAGATCTCGATGATGTGTGACGTTGATGCTCAGGCAGTCGTCGCGGCGGTCGATGCTCCGAGTATCTACGACATTCCGAAAGTACTTCATTCTGAGGGACTAGATGCCTACGTTGTGCGGCGACTTGATCTGCCATTTCGTGACGTTAACTGGGCTCAATGGGATCAACTACTGGAGCGTGTACATCATCCAAAATATGAGGTGACGGTTGGATTAGTCGGTAAATATATTGACTTACCCGATGCTTATCTTTCGGTGATGGAAGCCTTGCGTTCCGGTGGCTTCCACAATAACTGCCGCGTGAATATCCGATGGGTCTCAAGCGATGATTGCGCAACACCCGAAGGTGCGGCCAAAAACCTCTCAGATCTTGATGCGATTTGTGTGCCTGGCGGGTTTGGTGTTCGTGGGATTGAAGGAAAACTCGGCGCATTGACGTATGCACGTGAGAATCTGATTCCCACACTTGGATTGTGTTTGGGTTTGCAATGTATGGTGATTGAGTATGCGCGAAATATTGCCGGTTTAGAAAATGCGAACTCGGTCGAATTTGATGAGTCGACACCTCACCCCGTTGTTTCGACCATGGCAGACCAACGTGATGTTGTCTCTGGTGATCGCGACATGGGTGGCACTATGCGCCTAGGACTGTACCCGGCGAAACTGACCCAAGGATCGGTTGCTTACAAGGTATACGGGACTCCTTACATTGAAGAACGCCATCGGCATCGTTTTGAAGTGGCAAATGAGTACCGGGATCAATTGAGTAATTCTGGTTTGAATTTTTCTGGCACCTCACCTGATGGGCGTTTGGTCGAATTCGTAGAGTTGTCCGCCGACATTCACCCGTATTACATCGGGACCCAGGCCCACCCCGAATTGCGCTCGCGCCCAACCCGCGCTCACCCCCTATTTATCGGCCTTGTTGAAGCTGCGATTTCTAGGGCGCGTTCACTGCAACACGAATTCTCCGCGGCCGACGTTTAGGTTTAATCCGTGCTCACTTTTTGGAACGGTCCGATCAAGGATTCGTTAGAGCCGGCCCTTCTCGTTGACTGCGAAACAGTTCACATTGGCGGAAAGTGGAAGGTCGATGTAGAGACTATTGACATTGCAGGGCAGCGGGTGAAGCGCGACATTGTGATTCACCCTGGTGCGGTGGCGGTACTCGTTCTCAATGACCGTGATGAAGTCCTTCTCATTCGTCAATACCGGCAGGCCTTGGGCATGTTCCTCTTTGAGACGCCGGCAGGGTTACTTGATATTCCTTATGAGAATCCCCTCGATGCTGCCCAACGCGAATTAGCTGAGGAAGCGGGGGTTCAGGCAGACCGCTGGGACACACTTGTTGATTTTTATAACTCACCGGGTGGATCCAGTGAAGCTATTCGAATTTACCTGGCACGTGAGATCTCTGAACTCACCGATGGGCGAATAGTTACGGGGGAGGCTGAAGAGCTAGACCTCCCCTGCGTCTGGATTCCTTTGGAACAGGCCGTGGACTTGGTTTTGGGTGGCGCGTTGGGAAATCCCACCGCGGTAGTTGGCATTTTGGCTGCATGGGCCTGGCGCTCGGATTCGCGTCGCGAGTTGCGTGAGGCAAATGCAGGTTGGCCTGCGCGAGAGGGGCTGAAATCCGCTGGCAGGCTTCCCCCCGTGTAGATTCGTATCCACGATCATAATTAAGAAATAGAGGTCGCTGTGCGCATTGGAATCCCCAAGGAGATCAAGAACCACGAGTATCGGGTAGCAATCACTCCCGCAGGTGTACACGAACTTGTGACCCACGGCCATGAAATCGTTATTGAGGTTGGTGCTGGAATAGGTTCTTCAATTCCGGACGCGGACTTTATCAATGCTGGCGCGGTCATGCTTGACACTGCAGATGCCGTATGGGAAATGGCGGACATGATCCTCAAGGTCAAAGAACCCATCGCGGCGGAGTATCACCGCATGCGTGAGGGCCAGGTCATCTTTACCTACCTCCACCTTGCCGCTTCGCAGCAGTGCACCGATGCACTCATCTCATCGGGGGCGACCGCAATCGCCTATGAAACTGTCGAACTTTCTGACGGGTCACTTCCGTTATTGGCCCCCATGTCTGAGGTTGCTGGTCGGCTCGCGCCTCAGGTCGGTGCCCACTCGCTGATGCGCGCCCATGGCGGTCGCGGAGTTCTCATGGGTGGTGTTTCTGGTGTTTATGCAGCGAAGGTTGTAGTTCTCGGAGCGGGTGTTGCCGGAATGAATGCAGCCGCGATTGCCCTGGGTATGCAAGCTCAAGTTTTGCTCTTGGACAAAAACATCACTCGCTTGCGTCAAGTTGACGCCATTTACCAAGGTCACATGCAGACGGTTGCCTCAAACGCATTCGAGATTGAGCAAGCGGTACTCGAAGCCGACATGGTCATTGGTGCTGTGCTTGTGCCCGGAACCAAAGCGCCAAAGTTAGTCTCCAATGAGTTGGTGTCCCGCATGAAACCAGGCTCAGTCTTGGTTGATATCGCGATTGATCAGGGTGGTTGTTTTGAAGATTCCCGGCCAACTACACATGCAGATCCCACCTATGAGGTGCACAAGTCCGTGTTTTACTGCGTTGCCAACATGCCTGGCGCTGTGCCTCACACTTCAACCTATGCGTTAACGAATGTGACCCTTCCCTATGCAGTTGCCCTCGCCGATAAAGGTTGGAGGCAGGCACTGATCGAGGATCCAGCATTGGCTTTGGGCTTAAACGTTCATGACCATAAAGTCACCTACGCGGCCGTCGCCGAATCATTTGACTACCCACTCGTCAACATCGCTGAGGTACTCGCCTGAAAGTAGATCGGGCAATACGCGGATACCTCGATCATGTCAGTATTGAACGAGGGCTTTCCGCCAACACTGTCAGCGCCTATACGCGTGATTTGGTTCGGTATCAGAATTGGTGTCAAGAGCACGAACTTGTATCACTTGATGACATAGATGCTAACGCGATAAGCGACTTCGCAACATCACTTTCCAGACGGCTTAGTGCGGCGAGCGCTGCCAGAACCGAGGTATCTGTTCGGGGCTTCCACAAATTTTGCGTCTCAGAAGACTGGACGGTGGCAAACCCGGCAGTTGATATTCACCCCGTTTCGATTCCCCGCCGGTTGCCTAAAGCGATGCCGTATGAGTCGATTTTGCTTCTCATCGCCGCAACTGATGAAAGTGATCTGCCGCAGCGAGATAGGGCAATTATGGAATTG
>CAMAVT010000051.1 GCA_945861775.1 Bifidobacterium breve | reverse complement strand
TCGCCCGCTAGAGCTGCCCCTGGGATGAGTTCATGCAGTCGATTCAAAGTCCGAATGAACGTTGACTTACCGCACCCTGAAGGACCGATGAGGGCCGTGACGGTCTTTTTTGGGAAATCCATATTGACGTTTTCCAAGATTTTACGTTTACCGAACCAAACACTGACGCCCTTTGCCGACATCTCGATCGTCTGCGGGTCCCTCTCGGATGCGACAACATCCACGTCCAGTTCTTCCATGGCAACGACCGTCTCTTCCATCTCTGTTCCTCTCGACATTTACTTTTACCTTCTCGGCTTTCGAGCCGAAACGAATCGGGTGATTGTGAACAAAACTCCAACGATGATCAACAGGGCGAGCGCCGCTCCCCAAGCACGAGTGACCGCATCGGGATAAGGCTGCGCGACATTGTCGAAAATGAAAGTTGGCAGCGCTGAAATTGGATCAGTGAATGGGTTAAGAACAGTTTGGTCATTTTTCAGTGCCGTCAGGAGCAGTGGTGCAGTTTCTCCGACTACACGAGCAATACCGAGCAGAATCGCCGTGATGATTCCGGTTCTCGCCGCTGGCACAACTACGTTGAGGACAACCCGAGCGCGCGTTGAACCCAGGGCTAAAGCGCCGGTTCGTAATTCTTCTGGGACGAGCCTGAGAACTTCTTCCGCTGTTCGGGCAATTGTTGGGAGCATCAGGATTGCGTATGCAATTGCCGCAGCCATGGCACTCGTATTGAGAACCCCTGTGAGAATGAAAACTGTTAAGACGAAGAGTCCGGCGACCACCGAAGGAACACCGCTCATCGCTTGAACGAAGAAGCGAACATAAGGAACCGCTCGCCCACGTACTTCGGTGACGTAAACGGCTGTTGCGATACCAAATGGGACGGAAATGATTGTTGCAATTCCAACAATGAGAAAAGTTCCTAAAATCGCGTGCCCGATTCCACCGTATTCCAAGGGAGTGCTAGGACTAATGTAAGTGCTGTTTTGAATAATAAACGAAGGCCTAAATGCAGCGATCCCGCGGACGATGATCGTGAGCAGCATTGAGCCCAGAATTATTGCGCTCAGGGCAGTCGCTCCAATGGCAAAAACGATGATCGCCGAGTCAGCAATGCCATGTTTTCCCTTTGCAAAGTAGCCGGCTAAACCCGCTCCAATGAGTTGCAGGGGTAGGTAGAAGGCAATCAGGAGCAGAGCCACTGCTAGATCAGTTGTTAAATACAGTGCACCCAGAATTGCAAGGGGAACAACGGAGCCCAAAAATGCAGCCAACCAAAATGACGCTGGTCGCTTACTCCAAGGCCGAAGCGGCTCGAGATCTTTCTCGAGGACGGGTGGAGACTCGGACATCAGAATTGTCATGACTTCAACCGATCTGTGCGAGCGACAATAAGATTTGCAATCGCGTTGACCACCAGGGTCATGAGGAAGAGGAAGAACCCTGATGCAAGCAGCACATTTACCTCGTATTCGCCATTGGTCTCACCAAATTTAGACACAATGAGTGTCGCGATTGAGCCACCGCCGGATTCAATAATTTGATAAAAGTTGATGTCAAAAACGAGCTTGAGGACGAAAAACACCGCGATGGTTTCGCCTAATGCTCGGCCCAATCCCAGCATTACGCCACCCACTATCCCGCCGCGACCAAATGGCAAGGCCACGTATCGCAACATGGTGAACATTGAGCACCCCAGCGACTCGGCCGCGTTGACCAACTCAGGTGGTGTTCGCTTTAAAACCTCAGCCGTGATGGAGGTGACGATGGGCACCATCATGATTGCTAGGACAACACCGCCGATGAATGGCGTACCGGTGAAGTTTCCGGACTCATTTTGGAAAAGTGGAATCCAGCCTAAGTACTGGTTCAGGAGTTGCTGCCACTCTTGAGCGGGAGGAACCAAAACGTAAAAGGCCCACAGGCCAATGATTACCGATGGAATAGCAGCCATCAGGTCTACGAGGTTGGTCAGGATTTTTGACACTCTTGGAGGCGCCATGAAAACCATAAAGACGGCGAGGAACAAACTCACGGGTACCGAGATCACTAGAGCAATGACGGCAAGTAGTAGTGATCCGTACAGCATTCCTGCTATCCCGAATTCTGGTGGGACGCCCAGTGGGTCCCACATTGTTTCGGTGAGGAAGCTCAGCCCTTGCTCTTGCAGGACCGGGATTGCTTTTGCCCCCAGAAAAACTGTGATTCCCGCGAGAATTATGAGCGAGGTAAAAGCCGCCCCCGTGATTGTTCGGTTGAAAATTCGATCACCCACATTGGCTTTCTTGCCTTTGCCTAAATCTCGCATGGGGGTTTCAATGCTCACGAGGAGCACTTTTCCACCTCAAAGTAGCCAAGTGGACCCGTATAAGTGAACCTTAGAAATTCATTAGGTGAACGAGAGGTGAACTAATGATCCGATCCGGCCATTTGTTCAAGTGCATGGATCACAATTGCCCCAAGAACCACAACACCATCACGTGCACCACCTGGTGATCCGGGCAGATTGACCACGAGGGAGTTAGCTAACTGCCCTGCGATTCCACGAGATAGTGCGGCCGTTGCCACCCCATTTCCGCGTCCATGGGCCCGGATAGCTTCGGCAATTCCCGGTATTTCACGGTCAATCACGGACCTGGTGTACTCCGGAGTTTGATCTGTTGGCGAGATACCCGTCCCACCGGTTGTCACGACGAGTGCGTGACCAGCTTCAACGGCCCGCACAATCTCGCTTGATACTTCGGGGCCGTCAGCGATGATCACCGTGGGTGAGCACACCAGACCGAGTTCCGTTAGGGCAGCTACCAAGATTTCACCGGAGGTATCAGCGCGAATGCCCTGGGCACCGCGGGTCGAAACGGTTATCACCTGCGCAGTGAATTCACTCATGCTCGAATTACTCATGCTCGCTGCGAATCCAGTGGCCTGAGCGCCCACCCTTCTTCTCCAATAACTCAACGTATTCAATTCGCGCAAGTCGATCAAGACTCTTGACCATGTCGATCAGCGCCAGGGCCCCAACAGATGCCGCAGTCAGAGCTTCCATTTCGACTCCCGTCCGATCAGCGGTCTTGACCGTCACGGAGATCTCGGCGCCCGTAGCATCAAGCACTAAATTGACGTCGACACCGTGGATCGCCAGCGGGTGGCACAAAGGAATTAACTCACTCGTTTTTTTGGTTGCTGAGATCGCGGCAATGCGCGCCACGGCAAGTGCGTCACCTTTTGGCATTTCCCCTGCATGTAGACGAGTGATCACTTCATCACTCAAAGAAACCCGCGAGCGGGCCGTGGCCGATCTTTCGGTAACACTCTTCGCTGTCACGTCCACCATGTGAGCATTGCCTTGATCATCGAGATGCGGGAATGCGCTCACGTTAAATCACCCCTCACATCAATCACCTGAACTTGCTCTCCACTGGCAATACTGTCAACACCCACCGGAATCACGATGAGGGCATCAGCTTGGGCTAGCCCACCAAGAACGTGTGATCCTTGCCCCGCACCCACAAGTTCAACGTGATCTTCAGCCGTAAACCGACCTCGAGCAAACTGCACCTTATTAATAGGTGACCGCAATTGTCCCTTCACCACCGCAGGCCGTTGCGGGCGCTGCAACTGCTTCAAGCCGCGCATCTTGCGAATTGCCGGGCGAATGAATACCTCGAACGAAACATAAGCGCTCACGGGATTTCCTGGAAGCGTGATCATCGGGATTGCAGGATCGCCAACACTGCCGAAACCTTGTGGCATGCCTGGTTGCATAGCCACTTTGTGAAACTGCGCCGTCCCCAATTTCACGAATGCAGATTTCACTGGATCGTAGGCACCCATGCTCACTCCCCCGGTTGTGATGATGAGGTCGGCTCGGTGCACTTGATCCTCCAGGATCTCAACCAATGTGTCTTCGTCATCTTGCGCGGGTGGGAGCCGGTAGGCAACAGCTCCACTGTCATTAGCAATTGCGGTAATGAGGAAACTATTTGAATCAGAAATCAAACCGAACTTCAGTTCGGTTCCTGGCTCAACAAGTTCACTGCCGGTGGCAACCACCGCAACGCGTGGTTTCGGAATCACTGAAATTACGCCGTGCCCCACCGCCGCGATCAAGGCAATCTGACGGGGGCCAATGAACGTGCCTTTTGTGAGCACCAGGTCACCCGCCTGCACGTCTTCGCCTTCATGACGAATACAACTTCCCAATTCAATGGACGCACGAATCTGGACGACCTCGCTACCACCGTCTGTGCTCTCAACCGGAATGACACTGTCCGCACCCGCCGGCATTGGAGCGCCGGTCATAATTCGAATTGCTTGACCGCGTCGCACAGTTTCCAACGACTTGAACCCAGCAGGGATATCGTCAATTACCGGCAGCGTGATGGGAGCATTCTCACTGGCACCCACTAAATCAGAAGCGATGACCGCGTAGCCGTCCATTGACGAGTTATCAAATGAAGGAAGTGGCCAGCGTGCATAAATATCTTGGGCCAAAACACACCCATTTGCATCTGCGATGGGTAATTCCATTGGGGGAAGTTCGCTGACACTGTCAAGAACCAGGTCAAGGTATTCCGCAACGCTGAGCATGGCTCAACTCTACGCTCTGGGACTCTATGACCCAAGGGATTGCCAAACTACGCCACAATTGCAAGCCTTCGGGGCAATTTGCTTGACAAGCCAATTGTCGACCCGACTGCGTGGGTCTCATTCTGCTGGTATCCTTGGGTCAATCACAAACTCAGGGAGTAGCCCATGTCCGCCGAAAGTGAAAAAGCAGCTGAGGTACTCCGTACCGTTTGGCAGGGAACCCCTGGAGCCATGACTGAAATGGATGAAGAATGCACGCCGAACAAGGTGTGTCGGAATATGAAAGACGTTTCATATGATGGCTTCGCTGAAGAGGGTGTGGACATGGCAACCGCATGGAAGAACAAGCTCGCGAGAGAAGGCAAACTTGGTTCGTCCTCTCTGGGCGACCTCGTTCTGGGCCAAGTGGACTAATTTAGATGGCGTTCGAAGAACTTACCGTTTCACAGCTCACCAGCGATCTAGCGGAACGCGGTTACATCGCCGATCGTGGTTTGGCGACATCATTACTACTTTCACTCAAACTTGGTAAACCTTTGCTCCTTGAGGGCGAGGTCGGCGTTGGCAAGACAGAACTTGCCCGCACTGTTTCCGCGATGCTGGGCCGAGAATTAATTCGACTGCAGTGCTACGAGGGCATCGACATGCACCAAGCCCTCTACGAGTGGGACTACGCCCGCCAAATGCTCTTCGTGCGTTCCTTGGCCACGGATGACGCCTCTGACGAGCAACTTTTTGGCCCACGGTTCCTTCTCGAGCGACCACTACTGAAGGCCGTTCGATCCGGGGACCAATGTGTTCTCCTGATCGATGAAATCGACCGAGCCGACGACGAGTTTGAGGCATTCCTACTTGAACTACTGGGTGATTTCCAAGTCACCATCCCCGAGGTGGGAACGATTCAGGCGCAATCCCGACCCATAGTCATCCTTACCTCAAACCGAACTCGGGAACTCCATGACGCTCTCAAACGCCGATGCCTATACACCTGGATCGGCTTCCCCGAAACCGAACGCGAAATCGAAATAGTCAAATCACGCCTCCCCGAGATCGGACCAGCTCTCGCAAATCAGGTCGTCCATGCTGTCAACCGACTCCGCGCAATGGATCTCGAGAAACTTCCCGGCGTTGCAGAAACTATTGATTGGGCGGAAAGCGTCAGCGCGCTAGGTGCAAAAACCCTTACCGCTGAAGTTGCAATTGACACCCTCGGTGCTGTCGTCAAGGATCGCGATGATTTGGAATTTGCCTCTCGAAGTATTCAGGATGTCATCTCTTAGCGGGTTCGACGAGCTTCTCGTGGAGTTCGGTCAAACACTCAGGTACGCAGGAATATCAATTGGTTCCGACGACATATTGACTTTCTGCTCAGGAGTTTCCGAACTCGACGTCAGCGATTTAATGGACGTCTACTGGGCTGGTAGAGCCACGATGCTACGGCGCCAAGATCAAGTTCCCATCTACAACGCAGTATTTAGACTATTTTTTCTCAACATCGAAGAAGCAAATACTGACGCCCGTAAACTCACCCTAAGGTCATCATCTAACTCCGGTGCCACCCTTGAGATTCCGAATACTGAAGAGGGAATTCCCGGTGATATCAGCCCCGATGAAATCAAACTCGGATACCTGGCAAGCGCCTCCGACGTTTATCGTTTCAAAGCTTTTTCCGAGTGTTCCGAAGACGAAATTCGCCAGGTACGAAAAATCATCTCTCGCATGCGCGTTACCCCACCCGTGCGCAGGACTCACCGGACGACCCGCAGTCGCAAGGCCGCCCGACTTGACCTTCGACGCATGGTGCGCGAGAGCATGCGCAATCTTGGCGAGCCCCGCAACCTTGCGTACAAAAAGCGGAAGAACAAGTTACGTCCATTAGTGTTGATCCTTGATGTTTCAGGCTCGATGGCCGACTACTCCCGCAACCTCCTGCAGTTTGCTTATTGTGCGCGGCGCGCAAATGCCAAAGTTGATGTGTTTTGCTTTGGAACCCGCCTGACCCGCATCACACGGTCCTTGGACCGTCGTAACCCTGACGAGGCTATGCGTCTCGCTGGCGAATCGGTATTCGACTGGGACGGTGGCACCCGAATTGGTGACTCGATTAAGGAATTCACCAAAGATGCTCGCCGGTCACGACTTGGCCGTGGAGCGGTTGTCGTCATTTGCTCTGACGGACTTGACCGGGGTGAACCGGCGGCGTTATCACAAGCTATGGAAAGCCTTTCGCGAATTGCTTACCGAGTTATCTGGGTCAATCCACATAAGGGCGATGTCGTGGATTATGTACCTGCTTCCCTTGGCATGATTGTCGCTGAACCTTATATAGACGAGGTGTACTCAGGTCACAATCTTGCTAGCCTTGAGCACCTAGCCAATCGACTCTCGAAAGTGAGATAAGCGTGAGATTCAGTGTTTCTATTCAGGCCGAGGGTGACCGCGAAGTGACTCTCGAAGAAGTCGTGGAATTAGCCGATGCTGTCGCAGGATTGGACGGAATCGCCTCGGGCTACGGCACTATGGGTTACGGCGCACAAATAGTTGTGGAAGCTGATGGCTCCAATGAAGCTGCCGATAAAGCCATACAACAGTTCGCGCAAGCTGTCGAAAAGACGTCACTTCCTTTATGGCCGGTTACCAGCGTGGAAACCCTCGGTGAGGATGAAGACTTTGGCGATCTGGATAGTGACCTTCAGTGATTCGACTCGGTAGTTTGGCCGGTTACGCCTTTGAAGGTCCAAGAACCCTTGCCGGCTGGACTCCGCCAAAAGAGCCAGCTGTTTATGCCATCCTTACCAAGTCAAAACCTGAGCCCTCACAGGAATTTTCAGTGATCTACGTGGGACATGCAGATGATCTCTCACAAGTTGGGTTTCCTTTCAAGCACGCGAGAACAGCCGCATGGTTGGAGCGTGCTGGTGGCAAGTTCAACCTGCACGTGTGTTGGCTCAATGCACCCGGGAGCAACCGATCGCATCGGGAACAGATAACGCGCGATCTCGCTTCGGTTTATAACCCAAGCTGCAACGAAGAAAAGTTCGATAAATCTTGGAAAGCCGAGTGGATTGGAACCTACGATGCCCCCGTTACTGATCCACTCACGACCGGTCGCAAGCCGAACTAATCGATGTCGACGCCCATGGCCTCGATCATGCGCGAGCGCCTGGTACCCATTGCTGGACGGTTGACGCCATCTGCTTCATGATCTTCGTGCACGAAAGTTGCTCCAACAACTATCCCCTCCCCCATGCCGTACAACAAGGGGAGCGCACCAGCAACAACGCGACCGGTGCTGTTTATTGAAGTGAGACCCGGTTCAATCAGTGCAGCATCTTTCTTAATTGCCCAGACTAACTCTGCCGACTCTTCGAGATTGGCAGCAACTTTCTTCAATTGAGACCCAACGATGAATAAGTAGATCGCTAACCCTGCAATAAGCAGAGCAACGTCAATGACCGACCACCACTGCAATGAACTCATGAGCGCACCTTGTCTAGTACTCGTCCGAGGAATAAATGATGTTCAAGACCCTCCGCCAAAACGGCTTCCACTCCACCGGCGGTCACGCCAATGAGTGCAGTATCAGCGGTGTTGTTCTTGGCCGCTTCGAGGGTGGCCTTAATTTTTACCACCCGTGAGTGAATGCGATGCACGAATATCACGAGGAGTGTGAGAAGTGCGGCTACCGCCACAACAACCACGATCCCTAGAACGTTTGCGATCATCCATAACTGTTCAGTTTGAGCATCCATGTCAGCCTCCTAACCTTGTACGGCCGCGCTTGAGCCCAGCGATGACTGCCAATGCAGACGTTATTGTTTCGTTGAGACCAGCCAGCCCAGCGGTATTTATCTCAGCTTGTTCCAAACCTGCGAGAATTTTGCCAGCCTGCGTCCCGATTTTCCATGCAATTACGAGAATCGGAATAACGAGTGCAACAACAACGAGGACGACAACAAGGCCAATGATGTAGCCGATGAGCCAGCCCTCATGTCCGGTGAAATCCATGAATCCTCCTTAAATCGAATTTGCAAAGTCGCGGACAGGGGCCAAACTCGCGTTAACTGATGCCACAACAGGAACGACGGTTGAGGTCTGGGCAGCAATCACCTGAACCCCACCGTCGAGCGTGTCCAAGGTCTTTGCGGTCGCGGAAAGGTGGCCGATCGCGCGAGAAAGACCGAGTGCGGCGGCACCGATAATCAGTGCTCCAAGAATGAGCGTAATAACTGCATCAATTGGCATAACTTCTCCTATCCCAGCAACTTAGAAACCGGACCGGCATAGCGCACCGCGCCATTGGCTACTTCTTTGATTACATCATCTGTTGTTGCAAGTAACTCTGGTGTGTTGTGCAACGCACCAATGAGTGCAACACCCCCAGCAAGCGTGTCTTGCGCCGCAGCACGGATTTGCTCGAGTGCTGCGAGTAACCGGCTAAGCAAGATCACAAGCAATGGCACCACGACAATGAGGAGAATAAGATTTCCCAACATCCACAGACTCATTTAATTTACCTCCGGACTAACGGCTAGGTGCTGATTGATAGGGCAGGAAAAAACGTGCAAACACCCGTTTTGCGGCCATGGAAAATGCACTGAAACCGATCGCGAGACCGCTGGCCGCTTTGGGTCCTCCAACTGACATTGGATCGCGACCTTCGGCGATGGCAGTCATCCGCATTTTCATGGATCCCGCGGTTTGGGTCACGAGAACCCCGGTGAAGTCCTTAACCAATCCGCGACCGTATTGAGCAGCGGCGCCTGAAATAGCAAGGTCCATGCTCATGTTGACCCTCGTCTGGCCACCAAGTGGAACGAGGGAGATATCAAGCATTGCACTAGCTGACCCACGACCCTTTTTGTCAGCGCCGGAAGCATCAAGCACGATCACCTTTCGGGCGTCATCGCGGCTCTTAATTTTGACCACTCCCGTGAACTCCAACTTCACTGGACCGGCCGAAATTGTGACATCTCCACGGTATTCATCGTCACTCACCTTTTCGGTGAGGTCCGCACCCGGAATGCACGCTGCAACCAGGGGAATATCGTCGAAGAAATTCCACACTTGTTCGACTGGCTGATCCATGTCGAAGGTTTGGGTAATTAACATGTAACCTCCCGCTTGATGAATTTTTCTGGATCTTTTTCAAACGCGACCCGACACCCGGGTGCGCAGAAGTAATAGGTGACTCCGTCATAATCAAAGGGCCTGTTTTCTGGGACGCAGGCAACCGTCATATTGCAAACGAGGTCGATGACCTCTGCAGGTTCGGCCTTTGTCGACGGATTCATTGAGGCCGGTCGTAATTCTCCCGCTGCACGCCTTTGGACTAATTCACCGAGGATCGACACAGCTATTTCGCGGTGCGTGGTGTGTCCCAGGTCAAGGCCAACAGGAACGCGAACAGTTGACAATTTTTTCGGTGATACGCCACGATCCAACAGGTAACCTTGAACTGCTTCACCACGCTTTGTTGAGGCCACCAGCCCAACGAATGCGGGGTTTGCGCCCAGGGCGGTCTCCAAAGCTTCTTCATCGCCGTGACCCTGCGTTGCCACAATCACGATGCTGCCCGAATGCACCATTTCAGCGGTGAATACTGACCCATCGATTAACTCGCCATGCCAACCGACACCGCGAACTAGTTCTAGCAGAGTCATGGCCATGGGTGAACGTCCAACAATCACAACTTCGGGTGCAACGAGAACTGGCTCAATGTAGAGCTGTAGTGCCCCTTCGCTTTGGCACGACATGGGAATTGTCAAGACCCCCTCCGGGACATGCATACCGTCAAAATCAGCATCTTGGCCAAGCCAGATCAAAGAGGGCTCACCTTCGGCAAGCACTTTTTTTGCTTCTCGAATCACAACCGGCTCGGCACATGCGCCACCGATCCAGCCGTGGAGTTGACCATCAGCGGTGATCACCGCTTTTGAACCATGCTGGCCCGACGAAGGTGGCTTACGCCAAACAACAGTCACAAGCGCATAGGACTGTCCGGTGCGTGCGAGTTGAACCGCAAGCTCCATTACGTCCATACCGCTATTAGTTTCATTCATGTTAGTCGCTCAGCACCGGTGGCATTCCCGAGATGTTCTTTCCCGTTTGCAGTGCCTCGTATACGCGGTTTGGCATGAGTGGCATATCAACGTTGCGAACACCTGTGTGCTCAATGGCATTCATCACAGCGTTCACGAACGCTGCTGGCCCCGCCACAGTGGCGCATTCACCAACACCTTTAGCCCCGATTGGATGATGTGGGCACGGAGTGACCACTTCATGCAACTCAAAACCAGGGGTCTCCCACGAAGTGGGAATGAGATAGTCCATGTAGTTAGCTCCAATGCAGTTACCTTCTTCGTCGAAGGTGATGTACTGCATGTTCGCCATGGCGTATGCCTCGGTGAGCCCACCCATTACTTGTCCTTCGACAATCATTGGGTTGATTCGCACACCGCAGTCGTCCACGGCAACGAAGTTCAAGACATCCCATACGCCAGTTTCTGCATCGACTTCTACTTTGCAGAAATAAGCTGCGAATGGCCAGGTCAAGTTGGGGGGATCGTAGTACGAAGTGTTTTCTAATCCTGGCTCCAGACCGTCGGGCACATTGCTGTAGGCAGCGAGTGCACAATCCTGAATGGTCACGCCGCGCTCTTGATTGCCGCGAACATAAAACCGCCCTAACTCCCACTCAATATCCTCTTCAGAAACTTCAAGAAGGTGGGCTGCAATTTTGCGTGCCTTCGCCCGAATCTTGCGAGAAGCCATAGCGACCGCTGCGCCAGCGACCGGTGTTGATCGGGATGCATAGGTTCCCATTCCGAACGGCGCGGTGTCAGTATCGCCTTCTTCAACAACAATGTCGTCGGCTGGAATTCCGAGTTCGTGGGCCACGATTTGCGCCCACGTTGTCTCGTGGCCTTGACCCTGAGTCTTCGCGCCAGTTCGCAAGATTGCCTTACCTGTCATGTGCACGCGCAATTCAGCAGAGTCAAACATCTTGATACCGATGATGTCGTACTCCCGGCTGTTTCCGGCACCGAGCGGTTCGGTCATGGTCGAAATTCCAATACCCAGTAACTTTCCACGCTTACGGGCTTCTTCTTGCTCCTGCTTAAAGGTGCTATACCCGATAGCTTCCAAGCCAACATCGAGGCATTTTCCGTACTGACCGGAGTCGGTGAGGAAACCAAATGCGGTGCGATACGGGAACATGTCGTCACGGACCAAGTTCACGCGACGGAACTCCGCTTGATCCATGCCGAGGTCATTCGCCGCCGCGTGCATCATGCGCTCTTGGAAGAACATCGCTTCGGTGACCCGGAATGAGCACCGATATGCCACGCCTCCCGGCGCTTTATTCGTGTAATAACCCTCGCTGACAAGGTGAGCTGCGGGTAAGTCATAGCACGCGAATGCTGAGTGCATCAAACCAATTTTGAACTTGGTGGGTTGAGCATCGGCGAAGAAGGCACCGTGATCGGAGATTGTATGCATACGCATTCCGAGAATTTTTCCATCTTTTCGAAGAGCCAACTCTCCTTCAAGATAAACATCGCGACCAAAACCGGTGGAAATCAAGTTACTTGATTTGTCTTCAACCCACTTGACGGGGCGTTCGGTCAAGATTGACGCAAGAATCGAAATAACGTATCCCGGGTAGATGGGAACCTTGTTTCCGAAGCCGCCACCAAGATCGGGGGAAATAATCCGGATCATGTGCTCGGGCAATTCAGCAACCATGGCCACCGCAGCTCGAACAATGTGAGGTGCCTGCGAAGTCATGTAGACGGTTAGCTTTCCACTTGATCGGTCATAATCCGCGATTGAGCCACAGGTTTCTAATGGAGAAGGATGTGAGCGGGGGTAGTGCAGATCAATCTTTGAAACAACATCTGCCTGCGCGAAAGCCCGGTCAGTTGCTTCCTTGTCACCAATCTCCCAATCGAAGATTTTATTTGACGTTTGATTCTCTTTGTCGTCGCGGATCAGGGGTGCGTCGGGGCTCTGGGCCTGAATCGGATTGACAATCACCGGTAGTTGTTCGTACTCAACCACGATCTTGTCGAGTGCATCTCTGGCGATGTACGGGTTGTCGGCAACAACCGCAGCAACTTCTTGCCCTTGAAAACGAACCTTATCTGTTGCGAGCACTGCTTGAGTGTCATAAGACAGCGTTGGCATCCAGGCTAGGTTACGAGCGGCCATGGTCTCTCCGGTCATGACAAGCCGAACCCCGGGAACCTCCCAAGCTGCACTGGTGTCAATGGATTTAATACGTGCGTGGGCGACCGGGCTGCGCAGAATTTCCACGTGCAACATGCCGGGCAACACAATGTCATCGACATAGCGACCCTTGCCACGAATAAAGCGGTTGTCTTCTACCCGGCGGCGGCTCGCACCCATTCCACCGATTTTGAGTTCGTCAAGCGGTGCCATTATGCCTCCTGGTTTTGTTCGCGCATTTTCTTTGCAGCCCAAAGGACTGACTTAACGATGTTTTGGTAGCCGGTGCAGCGGCATAGGTTGCCAGACAATGCCCAACGCACTTCATCTTCGGTTGGATCGGGGTTTCGTTCAAGAAGCGCCTTAGCCGAGAGCATCATGCCGGGGGTGCAGAATCCGCACTGGAGACCGTGCTCCTCTTTGAAGCCTTCTTGAATGGGGTGCAATTCGCTCGCGGTTGCAAGGCCTTCCACCGTCTCTACTTCTCGACCATTTGCCTGAACCGCCAACACGGTGCAACTCTTGACGGGGCGACCA